>JAJRBP010000003.1 GCA_028679405.1 Methanoregulaceae archaeon
GTGGCGGCACTCCGGACTGATCAACTTTATGACAAGAAACGGAAACGAGATGAAGATCAGGCTTGAAGGCTTATGGATCGGCTGATCCCACACTGTTTTTTCTCAGTCTTTTCTCATCGCCTCCACTTCGAGCCGCACCATCGGGACCTTTATCGCCCCATCGGGGTCGGGCGGGTACATCGACAGGTAATGCTCCACGATCTCGCTGATGAACGAGCCCCTGAGTTCCCGGGGCACCCGTTCGGTAACGGGGAGCCATGTGGTCCTCACCCAGCCTGCGAGGCCGTCGGGCCCCGGGTACGTCATCTCCTTCGGTATCAGTTCGACTCGTAACGGGACAAGGCCTGCCGAGACCAGGAATCCGGAATACTCTGTATCCCCGAAGAAGTAATAGGGGACCGGAAAACCGTACAGGAATTGACTCCATCGTGGTCTTCTCACGATATCGGGGAGGACCTGGTCCACCAGGCGGGAGGCGTTCCCCTTCCCGCCCATCTGGAAGAGCAGCCGTCCACCGGGGACGAGGTTCCGCCTGACACCCCTGAGGACAGCCGGCTGGTCCCCCGACCAGTGAAGAGCGGCGTTCGAGAAGGCGATATCGAACTCGCCGGGCACAGGGAGATCCCTGAAGTCGTGCATCTCAAAAGCCAGGTTCGGGTTTTCCTCCGGGGGGAAGTGTGTCCTGGCGAACCGGATCATCTCGGGAGAACTGTCGATGCCGACCACACTCCCGCGGGAGAGGCGCGCCGCTATCTCTGCGGTGATCCGCCCATCCCCGCATCCCAGGTCGAGGACACGCTCATCCCCGTTAAGATTGAGTTTTTCCACTATCTCCCGCGCCCACAACTGCTGAGCCGGTGAATGGCATGCGTAATCCGATGGATCCCAGGTGACCATCTTTCGATCGTTTGTAAAGGCACATGATAAGATTGAGTATCCGGCGATAATCAGGCCGGACCGGGGAGAGTTATTGCACCGCCGGATTTTCCTGAAAGGTCTTTCCCCTTTTCCCGCGCCGCCGTACCTTTATAAGGATTCCCTGCGATGAAACGATAAGGGGGCTTTCGGACATTCCTGCACCGCCCGGGCTTTCCAGTATTATCCCGGGCCCCGTTTCACAGGACTGCAGGCAATCGGGAGCCGCGTGGAAGTGCGCATGTTCGATACACTGCGGGCGTCGAAAGTACTGACGATCCTTTTCCTGATGCTGCTTATCATCGTCTCGATCGGCGGTGTCTACTATGTATCCGGACAGACACGGGAAGCTTTGCTTGAAACGACTCGTGACGAACTGCGGACGATTGCAGCAATCGCAGCAGGCCAGGTCGACGGGGATGCCTTCTCCAGGCTTTCTTCGGGAGATGAGGCGACACCGGAATTCGCCCGCGTCAGGGACAGGCTCGACGCGGTGAAACGCTCGACTCCGGACATCGTGAACGTGTACACGATGAGGAGAAACAGCGACGTGGTCACGTATGTGGTGGTTGCAGGAAGCGAATACCAGGATGGCGGCACCATTTCTGCCGGCACGGAGTCTCCGGCACCGTCCACCGGAATGAAGGATGCCTTCGCGGGCACTGCATCGGGCCAGGAATACCCGACAGGGAGTAATAGTTCCGTTCTCTCGGGTTTCGCACCGATTTATGACTCGAAAGGGATTATTGTCGGGATCGCAGGAGTCGACATGGACGCCTCACGGATCTTCGATCGCCTGAACTTCCTTGGGGGCGTCATCTATTTCCTTATTGTCGGGGCGATGTTCGGGATTGCAGCAGGTGCGGTCGGTCTCGAGGTAATCCGTGCGAGGACTGAAGAGGTCGTCGCCGGTTCCGAACGGACAATGCGGGCGATATTCAACAGCGTGTACGACGCGATTTTCCTCCATGACGACTCGGGAAAGATCCTCGACGTGAACGACCAGGTGAGCGGGTTATATGGAATTACCCGGGAGGAAGCAGGACGGCTCTCGATCGTCTACGACCTCTCGGCGCCATCCGGCATAACGGGGGACCTGCCAGGGGTCTGGAAGGATGTAATGGGCGGGAAACCGAGATTTTTTGAATGGAAAGCCAGGAAACCTCATACCGGGGAGGAGTTTGATGTCGAGGTGTACCTTCGGAAAATTCCGATGGGAGACAGGGAAGTCCTCATGGCAAATGTCCGGGACATTACCGAGAGAAAATATGCGGACGAGGCGATAAGGCAGGCCAACATCAAACTCAACCTCCTGAACAGCATCACCCGCCATGACATATTCAACCAGCTGACGATTATTCTCGGGTACTTAACCCTCATCGAAGAGGAGCCGGATGACCCGGGAAACGTGGAGAACCTTGCGACCATCCAGAGAGCTGCAGAGACCGTGAGGGCCCTGATCGCGTTCACCAGGGATTACCAGGACATCGGGGTGAAATCCCCGGCATGGCAGGACCTCCACACGGTGATCAGGAAAGCTGCTGACATCCTGGAGAAGCCCGGTATCAGGGTGACCGATGAGGTCACAGGAATCGAGGTCTACGCCGATCCCCTGTTCGAAAAGGTTGTCTACAACCTCATCCAGAATGCGATCGAGCACGGCGGCTCCCGCCTGAGTTCAGTGTCATTCAGCGTCATGGAGAGAGGGGCTTCAATCACCCTCATATGCGAGGACAACGGGGAGGGTATCGCTGAAACCGGCAAAGGACGGATCTTCCGGAGAAGTAATCCAAAAAAGACAGGAATCGGGTTATTTCTTTCAAGGGAGATCCTTTCCATCACGGGTATCACGATCGAGGAGCACGGGACCCCTGGGAAGGGCGCCAGGTTCGAGATGCACATCCCCAGGTGGAGATCAACCGGACCGAAGGAGAGGGAGGGATAGGTCCGGAAAAGGCAAACTTTCAACAGATCGGGAGATCTAGCGGGTTCGTCCGAGTGCGATCTCGATCCCGATCCGCAGCGTCCTGTCATCGAATGGTTTTACGATATATCCATCCGGCCGTGTCGCCTTCACACGCTCGACGGTGGTATCGTCTGTCGAGGAACTGAGAAAAACAATCGGGACATCGGAATCTTTCCTGATCATTTCTGCCAGCTGCACCCCGTCAATCTCGTCCCCAAGGGATATATCCATCAGGATCAGGTCGGGCGGCAGTGTCGAGATCGCGGCCATTGCATCATGCGCAGAAGATACCGCCCCGCACAGAGTGTACCCGAGTTTCGAAAGCCGGTTCGCGATCAGGGACGCGATGATGGGATCGTCCTCAACGACCAGGATCTTTGCATATGTCATATCCGTGATACCCCTCCATGAAAAGTTCCATCAAGCCCTGATTATCTTTCTGGCGCCTCTCCGTTTATCAAGCTTCCGGGATTGTCACCGGTTCATATGCTTACGGTTTCGATCGGCACCCCGGAAGTGGGAGCCACGTACCCCTATGCGATCGGATATGCGGTGACCTTCCCCGAAGGCCAGGTGATCCAGGTCGGGAATGCCCGGATCATTGCCCTTTCCTATCAGAATGAGATTATCACCGACGTGGACGGTGACCGCCAGCAGATGGCGGTGGGTGACGAAAGGATAGTGTCCGCGAGACATGCGACGATAACGACACTGGGGTTCTTCAGGGTGACCGATACCAACTTCCAGTTCACCCTGAAATACAAGGGGGAACGCGATAATGTCGCATACTTCGACTTGATCGTAAAAACCTCCAGGCAGGTCCCGGACTACCTGATCAGGAGACTTCTCCCCCAGGAGATCCAGGCGGTTCCGATAGAACTGCAGTGAATGAATCCGGGTGATATTTTACCTTTTTTCGTAACCCGGTTATGGAAACGTATCCGGACTCCGGTTTCCCGGGCAGTGGTGATAAATACCCTCATCTGAAGTACTCCCGCATTTTCTTCACGATACGGATCCCGTGCGGTTATTCAGTTCGTACACGGGAAAACCGGTCCCCCCCGATACCCGGGTCACTTCTTCTTCCACGACCCGGTCGTTTCGTCCTTCTCGTATACCGCTTTTACCGCAGCCCATGCAACGCGATGCGCCGTCTCTTCCAGGGATATCTTCCCCCGTCTCCTTGCCGGGTCTGCATACTCCTCCCAGGCGTGGTTGAACGCCTCCCGGTAGATCTCCTGCGCGTGAGCCGGCAGGGAGTGACGGACAGACTCGGGCAGGTCGCCGATGGTATCGTAGGTCATTTCACAAACCTCATCCCATACTGCCCGATCGCACATATATACCTTGGTCCCGTCCGGATCCCGTGCCTGACCTGCAGGAAAGAGATCATGTCGGGGAAAAAAGGAGGGCGGTATAAAAGACAATGACTCAGGCGGTCCCTGCCTCGATCCCCTCGATCAGGCTGATGATCGACTCGAACTGCCTTGTCGGGTGCTCTCCCTTCTGGACATACAGTGCCCCGTGACGCAGTGCTTCGGCCTCGATCTCCGGCTCATGCAGTCCGGTAAGCAGGACAAAAGGGATGGACCTCCCGGTAGCCCGTATCGATTCAAGAAGTTCGATCCCGTTCATCTCCCTCATGTCGTAGTCTGATATGACCATATCGAACGGTTGCGCTTCGAGCTTTTTCAGGGCTTCGCCTGGGGATGTACATACCTCTATCTCGGCATTGCATTTTTTTGTGAGGTAAGAACTGAACAGTTCCAGAATCCCGCAAAAATCGTCAACTATCAGAATCTTCGTCATTGCCTGCCCCTCGCTGTTTCACCAAACACTCAAATGGTGAATACACAGTTTCTATTACATAAAATTTACGAATCTCAAATTTCTTCCCTGGTAGAAAGGTCTGACAGGGGTCCTGGGGATTGAGCGACTGTTCCTCCGGGAAATCAGGCACATATCAGGATTCCCCATGGAATAATCACGGTATGAACTGCCGTACATCCCTGCACGAAATGAAAAAGGACTTTTCGTCTTCACCCAAAAATTTATATTAATGAACCCTGGATTCATCGGCTGGGAGAGTCCGGAGAGCCCTGCACGGCTCAATGCCTGGTGTCGCGGGGACCGCCGGACGTGAGGTAATCATGTCAGAGAAGTTGTATGCCAAGATGATCGATGAAGCGATGGCCGCCCAGCATGCAGACGTCGGGATGGTACAAAAGAAGCGGGGCCAGGCCTTCAGGATCGAGGACGCGAAAGCATACCTCGATGCAGTGAAGAAGATGAAGCCGTTCGGGGACCAGTCGAAGGCGGTCTTCCGTCTCCATACCGATTCGGTCAAATCCCACTTCGAGGTGCTCGAAGGGCTGACGAAAACCGTGCGGCCCGAGGACGACCCGTTCGTCGAACATTACCAGACGCCGGTCGTGATGGAGATCCTCTCGGACGAGGATGTTTCGTTCCGGAAAAGCCTCGCTGAGTTCGTGAAAGCGATCGGGAAGTCGGAGGCGCTGATAGGGAAGGAATCCGCACGGCGTTACTCGGGGTTTTACGGGCCGACCTGCGTGGTTGACTTTGCCCTCATCCCGGGCAGCACGAGCAACGTGGTGAACCAGATCTTAAAGACCGTCGATATCCCCGTGGACCACAAACAGGCGATCCTTGCATCCAAGTCGTGGGGGATGAACACCAGTTACGGCATCGGCGAGGTCTTCGCCCACGAGACCGAGAACGGGGCGACACTTGCAGACGCCACGAAAGCCGAGATCGCGATGCTGAAGGCGGTCTATGACAAGCCGGTAGAGACCCAGGCAGCGCTGATGGACTCTGCCGGAATGAGCTCCTTCGACTGCCGGAAATACATGGCGGGGTACCGGAAGAAGATGGAAGGCGCGGTAAAGGCGGCGATCGACGAAGGCGTCCACTACGGGAACATCGTCACCATCCCTGCCTACTGCGTAGGGGATATCGCCCACCATATCTCGCAGTCGACCTTCAACATGTGCAAGGACGACGTGATCATGGCGACGATCGAGGCCGCGACCGGGGTGATGGACAAAAACCTCCGGAGCGCCCTCCCGGAGTACAGGAGCGAGTACGACCTCCTTTCTCTCGCGACAGGGGCATCGGCCTGTGCGGCTGAATACCTGCTCGAGCTCGACGGGTTCAACGCTATCATGGTGGTAGATCTCCTGACGAAGCGCTGGCACAACTATGTCCAGCTCTACCCGAGACGCGGGGCAGCGGCAGAGCTCCACAACTGCGACTTCATGGACATGATCTACCGGGGCTGGAAGTACATTGACAAGGCCCGGAGGGCACAGGACGGAAATCCTGGAATGCTGACACCGAAGGTCGGGCGGTTCACGGTCGACCTCTCGCCGATCCACGATTCTGAAGTCCTCATGAACCCGCAGCGATATGCGTATCCGGCCTGCGCCATCACCGTAAGGGCGTCGGCGATGCTCCGGCTCGCAGACTATCCCTGCCTCCTCACGAGCGAACCAGTAACGGCAACCCTCATGACCAACATCATCGCCCTCCACAAGGATGTCGCCGCGGCACCGGCACGGATATGCAAGGACTGCGCATCGGCTGCACTCATGGACTTCCGCCATTGCTACTGCCAGTGGAAAGAGGCAGTTTAATCGTCCATCAACGCGAGCGGTAGATCATGAAATGCTACATCTGCGAAGAGATGGGTGGTGACTCGGAAGCCGTCTCGATCTGCATCGTATGTGGGATGGGCCTCTGCAGGAGACATGCCATCAGGAACGACCTGGAGATATGGGAGGGGGGTTACCCGTTCCCGGCAAAGAAGAAGGGTATGAAGCTTGCCCGTATTCTCTGCAAGTACTGTGATGCGGCCCTCAGGAGCAGTTGACAATGTCTCTTGCGAAGCGGTGCATCGCCGAGCTGGTGGGGACCTTCATGCTCGTGTACTTCGGTGCAGGAGCCGCGGCGGTCACGCTCATGATGGCACGCGGTACCAATCCTCCGGGATTCAACATCGGGATCGGCGCCCTCGGCGGGCTTGCGGACTGGTTCGCCATCGGGTTCTCCTTCGCGATCGCGATCGCGGTGGGGATCTACGCGCTTGGCAGGGTATCGGGGGCCCATTTCAACCCGGCAGTCACGATAGCGCTCTGGGCGACAAAGCGGTTCCCGTCTGCCGAAACGGGGGCCTATATCGTCGCCCAGCTCGTGGGAGCGGCAATCGCGAGCCTTCTCTTTGCCCTGAGCGCCGGGATGACCTCAGTGACGATCGGCGGGCTCGGTGCAACGGCCCCGTTCCCCGGTGTCGGGTACGGCCAGGCGATCCTCGTTGAAGCGATCGGCACGTTCGTCCTGATGCTCGTGATCATGGGTGTTGCAGTCGACAAGAAGGCACCGGCCGGGTTTGCCGGGATCATGATCGGCCTGACGGTCGGGGGCATAATCACCGCGACCGGGAACATTGCCGGGGCGTCCCTCAACACCGCGAGGACCTTCGGCCCGTACCTCGGGGACTTCCTCCTCGGGGGAGCGAACCTCTGGATATACTTCCCGATCTATATCATCGGCCCGATCGTGGGTGCAGTAGTGGCAGCGTTCTTCTACGACTTCATCACAAGTGAAACGACAGGGTAATCTTTTTTGCAGAAATAACGGTATTAGGGCCCCATTGGGTGAGGGCCCCTCACATGATCCCTCCGTTTTTAAAAAACTGCATTATTTCCGCCTGGCCCGTGAACCCGGGGGAGGAGGTCCTGCCGGATGGGTCCTTCCCAGACCTGACAGCCGATCGGGCAGGGTTTCGGGCCAGGGGATGAGCACCCGCCAGTCCGGCGAATGACAGAAATCTCCCTAAGGGCCAGGGATATCATGTAGCACCGGCCGGGTTTGCGTATAACAGAAGTATCCCTAAGGGCCCGGGGATTCCCCGGAAAAACGGAACGCCTCTTCCGGGACGAGGATCTCGAACCGCCCACCCTCCCCGGGTCCTCCGGTCTCCCTGATTGTCATATCAGTAAGTGAGAGGATCTCCCGTGCAAGGAAGAGACCGAGTCCCTG
>JAJRBP010000128.1 GCA_028679405.1 Methanoregulaceae archaeon
ACCCATTTCCCACGGAATTCAGAGAGACGTTTCTTCCCCTGCGTTGTCTCCGCCTCGAAATCGGGTGCAGGTTCACCAAGGACCGGTAGAGACTGCGCGGGGAGTTCCCCACACATCAGGCTCCCTCCTTCATGACCTCATCAAGCTGTGCCTTGCCGTACACGTATGCAGGCATCCCCGCAAGGAGGAACGCGACCCTCAGGGCCTCTTCGACCTCTTTCTTCGTAATCCCCAGGTTTGCTGCACCAATGAGCTGGGCATGCGTCGCATGGGTGTCCCGGAGGGATGCGGCGATGGCGATCGCGATCAACTTCTTCGTTTTCCGGGTGAGCACCCCGTCGTCCCAGATATGGCCTTCAAGTTTCATCACCATCTCGAACATCTCGGGGTCCCTGACGGTGAGTTCTTTGAAGAACTTCGGGACCTTCCCGATCTGCCCCTCGAGTTCTTTCAGATCCCTGGTCATGTTTATCCCTCGATAAGGTTCATCGGCTGGCCGCAACAGACAAGTTCGCCGCCTCCGGCCACTCTCACGACAACCACGTTTCCGCAGATCTCACACTCGTAGACCTGACCTTCCTTGGATACATTCACCATTCACATCTTCTCCATGCAGTTTCTTCAAAAGACCGCGCCGCACTGGCACGTTATCCGGGCCATGCGGCCTGCCGGCCGGTGATTTCCCATCAGGGGATGAAAAGATATAAGGTTACTGGTTACTCTTCCCACGTTTCGGGGGGCTGCGGGCATCTTCAGGAGTCTTGACGTCCGGGCGTATATGGGTCATCGGGAAACACTGGTACTCCTCGCATGCACAGGCCGCACACTTGCGCAGGTCCTGCTCCGACTTATCGAGCTCGTATTCTTTGCCGCAGTCGATGCACACGTACTTCCCTGGACCGACCTTCTCTCCGGCCCGATACTGTTTTTTCTCGGTCAATTGATACACCACCTCGTTCTATGGACGGGGAATTATATATGACTTTGGTTCCCGCGTCAATAGCGAAATCCAAACCAGGATACCTCCACCTTCCCTTTCAGGCGGCCAATACAGGACAAATGTTAAGGGACAGTCAGACGGATCTCTCTCTCATGGGTTGCCAGATCGTTGCATTGCTCGGAAGTCCTCTGAAGAATGGAAACACCGCAAAACTCCTGGACCGGGCGGTACAGGGGGCGAAGGATGCGGGTTGTGAAGTTGAGACCATTGTAGTTCCGTTCCTTGATTTCGAGGCGTGTATGGAGATGTTCTTCTGCGTCGACCACGAGATATGCGGGATGGAGGATGCGATGGTCCAGATATATCCGAAGTTCCGTTCACTTGACGGGATCATTGTTGCGACTCCGGTGATGACAATGGGTATCCCCGGAAAACTGAAGTCCTTCATGGACCGTTTCCAGGTATTCTACATGGCCAAGTACGTGAGGAAGCAGCCGTTGGTACCGAAGGAACTGAAGGCGCACCGTCGGGGGTTATACATCGGGATATCGGGAATGAAGGTGCCGGATGTCTTCGAGGGGTCGAAGAGGTCAATGAAGACGTTCTTTGATATCATAGACGTGAGTTATGGAAATGAACTGCTGATTAACGACATGGACAATATCCGCGATATCGGGACAAAACCTGAACTGCTGGAGGAAGCATACCGGAAAGGGCTCGATTTAGGTAAAGCAGTCGCCGGGAAGGAGTGAGCAGCATCTCATCCGTGCTTGTTCAGATCAGGCCTCTCTCTTTCATCGAGAGATGACCCTGTTTCGTGATGATGATGTGATCCAGCAGCCTGATCCCGAGGATTCCGCCCGCCTCTGCAAGCTGCCTCGTTATCGCAATGTCCTGGTCGCTCGGTTCGAGCGATCCCGAAGGATGGTTGTGGACACAGATGATCGATGCCGCCCTGTCCGTGATCGCATCAGCGTAGACCTCCCGCGGATGGACGAGGCTGTGGTTAAGGAGTCCGACTGTCACCGTCCTGTTTTCGAGGACTTCGCCCGCACCGCTCAGGGTAAGGCAGATAAAATATTCCTGTTTCTTCCCGCGGAGCATCTCCACGAGGGGGAGGACATCCTCGGGGCGGGTTACTATGGTGCGGCCGTTTTCCCCCTTTCCAAAATGCCTTCTCCCGATTTCAAGGCATGCAGCAATCTGAGCCGCCTTCGTAGGACCGACTCCAGGGATGGCGATAAGGTCGCGGAATGTCAGCGACCCGGGGTTATTTCCAAAATGTCCGAGGATTTCCTTCGAAATCTCAAAAACATCCTTTTCACGGGTTCCGCTTCCGACAATTGCGGCGATCAGTTCCCTGTCCGTAAGGACACCCGCTCCATTCCGTGCAATCTTTTCACGTGGCCGGTCAGCATCCGGGAGATCCCGCATTTTCTTCATGGTATCAGGTAGCTGCATTCCGGGTGCGCAGCAGAATTGACCGTATAAGAATTGGGTGCTCAATGTAAAAAAGCCTGGTGCGGGATTCGATCTCCCGGATTCCCGGGACAATCAGGTTTCACAGAATACTGGTACGCCTATGGGAATGTTCATATCAATTTTGGTCATACATGAGAACACATGTCGACGAATGAGAATGCAATGGCTGCGTTTGCGGGAGAGTCCCAGGCAAACCGGAAGTATGCGGTATTCGCCGAGAAGGCAAACGAAGAAGGATTCAGGAACATCGCCCGGCTCTTCCAGGCCGCATCGGAGGCAGAAGCAATCCATGCCCGGAAGCTCCTCATGGCCATCAAGAAAATCGGGAAGACGGAAGAGAACCTTAACGGGGCAGTAGCAGGGGAGACTCACGAGTTCACCGAGATGTATCCACAGTTCCTCAAGGAGGCGGAAGCCGAAAAACAGAGCGACGCTGCGCTCATCTTCACGTACGCGATGAAAGCCGAGGAGGTCCATGCAGGGCTCTATAAGGAAGCGCTCAGGGCATTGAAGGCGGGACAGGACCTCTCGAACAGGAAGGTCCAGTATTGTCCGATCTGCGGAAACGTCTTCCTCGGCGAAGCACCGGATCGCTGTCCGATATGCAATGCATTCCGTAAAGTGTTCAAAGAGGTTGTATAAAGAATCCCAATCGATAGATGTGGCGGGCGCCACCAGTTGATTTGATTAACCAGGAACGTATATTACCAGTGGAAAAAAACGGCGGGAAAGCCGAATCAGACCGGCAGGATACGGTATGACCAGGTTGCCCGGGATATTCGACAGGGTCGGAGTCGCATGCCTGAAGTGACAGTATACTCGACAAAAAACTGCCCGTACTGCAGAATGGCGAAGGCCTATCTTGACCGGCTCGGGGTATCCTACCGAAGCATCGATGTCGGCGAGGACACCGAGGCAGCAAAAGAGATGATCCAGCTGTCAGGTCAGCGGGGTGTGCCTGTAATTAAAGTGGACGACGAGATTATCATCGGGTTCGATGCGCAACGTCTGAATGAGATCTTTGGAAAAGAGCGTAAAGCCGATGTTTCGGATGTCCTTATCATCGGCGCCGGGCCTGCCGGACTCACCGCAGCAGTTTATTGTGCGAGGAAATTCCTTTCATGTATTATTATCAGCGAGAATATCGGTGGGCAGGCCCTCGAGAGCTGGACGATCGAGAACTACATGGGCTACCGGATGGTGACCGGTGAAGACCTGATGCGTAAATTCGAGGACCAGGTGAGAGTGCATAACATCCACCTCGAACTCGACAGTGTCACCGATATCACGCTGGAAGACGGTCTCTTCACCGCCAAAACCGTGAGCGACATGACCTATATCGCAAAGACCGTTATCCTTGCGCAGGGGATGAGGCCGAAGAAACTCGGGGTAGACGGCGAGGAACGGTTCCTTGGGAAGGGTCTCTCCGTATGTTCCACATGCGACGGCCCGCTCTTCCGGGATAAGGTAGTTGCGGTTGTCGGCGGTGGGAATTCAGCACTACAGACAGCGGTGGAGATGAGCGCAATCGCGAAAGAGGTCCACCTGGTCGTGAGGAGTTCGATCAAGGCCGATGAAGCGTATGTAAGGAATTACGAGAAAAAGAAGAATATCGTTATCCACAGCGCTTCCACGATATCAGCGCTCCATGGGGAGAACCTGTTGTCGGCTATCACGATAAAGGACCAAAAGACAGCTCAGGAGACAGTAATCGCAGTTGACGCAGTTTTCGCAGAAATCGGGTGGATACCGAACACCGACATGGTCTCAGACATGGTCGCCCTGAATGAACGCGGGGAGGTCGTGATCGACGTCAACTGCCACACGAATGTTCCAGGGATCTTCGCTGCCGGGGATGTCTCCAGCGTAAGATCCAAGCAGATCATCATTGCGGCCGGAGAAGGCGCAAAAGCGGCGCTCGAAGTGTATGATTACCTGATGCGGCTCTGATCGCCAAAACACCGGTACTTTATTTCAATCCAGTCTTCTCTTCAGGACTCTCGATTTCTTCCTGATGATTAATCCTGAAACTTTTCCGGAAGAGGACAATCCGGTTTGTATTCGTGCCTGCCCTGTTATTCCCAATGCCCCAGATATTCGAGGTTTTTGTAAAACGCTGGCGGTTGATGAGTATTCCCTCGCAGGAAAAACCTGCAGCGGTCCCAAGAGGTACGACATACTCGTCGAGCCTTATCGTCCCTTTCCTCACCTCCCCCACCTCGAATGCGACCGCCCCTCCCGGTCTCGTAATCCGGTGGAGCTCCCGAAACACCTGAGTCATCACCCCGGTCCAGTCCTGCACTGACCTTGTCACTGTGATCTGGTTTCCGATAAGGTCGCTGTCCAGCATGTTGAACCAGCACCGCAGCCAGTTATCCAGCCTGTACTGCACCACATCGAGAAATGGGGGGGACGTAACCGTGAGCATGACTGAATCTTCCGGTATGCAAGGCGTTGACCTGGCGTCGCACGAGAGAAAGACTGCGTCGCGGGAAGTCTTCTCCAGCATTTCCCTTTCGGTGGCTGAGAGGTTCCGGACCAGGCTCCGGGATTTGGTAAGGATGAGAGAATGGGTGTCCCGGTATTCAGGGGTCTGGGATCTCCGTTCATTGAGTTTCCTTTGTCTTTCCGGTGAGACCGCCTGGTTTGGCGGAAGGGTGTAAACTGAAAAAAAGCCCCTGGAATGCCCTGTAAGGCGATTTGTGGCGACCATCCGGATCCAGGAATCGATCTGGTCTTCCTTCCCGGATTCTGACCTGTCTGAAAGGTACCTCCGGAGGTCAAGAATTTCGGCAAGAGTATCTCTATGGAAGAACATGGAGAGATCGACACCGTACTCAGCTTCCCGGCTCACCGGGATTTTTTCCAGCCTGTCAGCAATATCATCAAGGGTCGGAGGTTTGAGACGGGGACGCGTGAGGATGATCGAAAGCGGGTTCCGGTCATTGGATATCACCCCCCGTCCAAGGAGTGCAGCCTCGATAACGGTTGTTCCACGACCGCTGAAAGGATCATAGACCACATCCCCGGGCTCTGTCAGTCTGCTTATAAAAAAAGCAGGAAGCTGGGGTTTGAAGCAGGCACGGTAAGAGATCTCATGGATCGAGTTCCCCCGTCTCTGGCCTGCGGTCCAGAATTCCCCCGTATACTTTCGGACACACTCTCCTCCAACCTGGATAAGTTCGGTGACGGGTCCGCCCGCCGGGCTCTCTGCAGAACCTTCCGCTCTGCCGCGATCGCTCGTGAACAATCCTATGCGTCCGGGATTCATCTTGTTCATTGCGATCTCCGGTATTAGATCTGCCGCCGGGCTATTAATTGCTGGGGATTGATTATCGGGTGAATGGAAAACAAAACCGGGGATCCTCACGAAGTACAGCTCAAAAGACCTTAGTGGATTCCCGGGGCAAGACATTAACCATTGGCGTCCAACACTATTCGCAATGCGGGAAGTCGCACGAAAGACCGTTCACCTCGTTTTCGGGCTCGGGATCGCAGCGTTCATACTCGTGTTTCCCACCAGGGAAGTGATCGCGCTCCTCGGCCTCGCGGTTATCTCGGGCTTTATCCTTTCCGACGCGATCAGCAGGGGATATCGAATTCCTCTCGTATCGTTCCTGGTGGATTCGCTGGAAAGGAAAGATGTACTTCCCGGCAAGGGGGCCCTGTATTTTGCGATGAGTTCCCTCTTCTGCCTGCTTGTCTTTCCTCTCAGAGTCGTTGCCCCTGCGATTGTCACGCTTGCAATACTGGACGGGGTCGCGACGATTATCGGCAGGAGATTCGGAAGGATCAGGATATTTAACGGGAAATCACTCGAAGGCAGCGTATCGGGGGCTGCTGTTACCCTGGTCGCTCTTCTCCCGTTCCTCCCGCCCGTCCAGGCCCTTGCAGCTTCGGTCGCGGGTGGTGTTGTTGAGCTCCTCTCGCCCGTCGATGACAACCTTGTAATCCCGGTTGCTGTCTGTCTTGTACTTTTTTTCATTCCGTTCTGATTCATGAAATCTCTTGCATCCGGAATGGCAATGTGACACTCTTTGACGAGCGAGGCGGAGCTTTACCCGATGAATTCCGAAAGTCACGGATTATCGATATGAATCATTCCCGACCGGGTGAGTCGGAACCTGCGGGTGCGATGGTTTAAATCCGGAGTTAAATCGTCAGAAAGTTAATCCCTGCAAAAAACGATGGGACAATGTTGCAAAGGGTGCCACCTTTCGTTTGAGGGATCATTGGCCCCATGCAGCCCGAAGGGCACGGGAATGCAGTTCGCCTTTGATTAGAAAAAGGCTTCCTGACGGGTGCCCCGGAAAACTCCGGTAAAAAAACCGGAGATGAACATTAAAGCGGACCGGAAAAGCCGGTCCGCAGGAAATCTGTTCCACACACAGGGTACAGCCCATGAAAACTGAATCCAGGATAAGAACGCTCACCGGACTCATCATCCTCATGGCTACTGTTCTTGTCTTCGTCACTACCGCATCTGCGTCCGATACGGAGGATTCCGCTCTGCTGGCACCATTCATGCCGCAATCCGCAGGGTTATCGACTTCTGTCGCACCAGTACCTGCAGGAGGCATCACGTTCTCACAGGACGAGAACCTCATTGCAAACCCGGGATTGTCTCCGTTCAGGAACACAAGGTATGAGACCGCATTATCACAAATGCTCCGCGGAGATGAGGCGACCGCTCCGATGGACGGATTCGCCTACGGGGATGTGACGGCATTCGCCCGTGCACACCTCAGGGACGGGTCGTCTCATATCGAGTATGAACAGACCGTATCCGCATCCGGACTGATAAAGACCTTCGAATTTTCCTTCACCTACAGTTCAGCAGGCCGGTGAGCAAACGGGGAGGGGAAAAACCCTCCTGAAATTTCACTTACGACTGAAATCTGTGAATCCAGGGGCACCGCTCCCAGTCCCTTTCCGTCATGTCAAACCGCACAGTTCGAACATGGAACCTTATCCATCCAGGGAATATTTACACAGGAATATCTCATGCCACATTACTGGCGGAATGGTGGCTTCCGCCGGGAGTCACTTTATGAGAGCGGATGGTATCGTTATCATCGCTATAGCTGTATCTTTAGCGATCACAGGCCCGGCCGGCGCCGAAGGACTGTTGATCTCCCCCGTTTCGCAGTATACCCCCGGAGTGTCAGGAGAATGGGGGCTCCGCACACCTGATTCCGGGAATGTAATCGACGACCTCTCCCAGACTCCCCTGATCAGTCACCCCTGGTCTGCCGGGGAACATCACCTGTTCACGATTGAGACGTGGCGGGGTGTGGCGGACGATATGATGCGGTCTTCAGGGACGCAGAATATCGCGGGATATGGGACAACGACCCCGGATATCAGGGCAGAAGATATCTGGGACAGGACTATCGAGACCGCCTTCGCCCAGAGCTATGGGATGAATTCCCTGCCAAGGCGGGATTAGGAGACCTTTCGGAGGCCGGGAGGTTCCGGCCTCCTCGCGGTGAAGATGTATTTTAAAATTTTCAGGCAGACGGGCAGGTCTCGTTCCTTTTCCGGTCCTTCTCCCTGTACCCTTCAAGGAGGAGGCTCACTACGTGCTTTACAGGCAGATCGGTATGCTCCCTGATATGGAACTCGCAGAACGGGCACGAAGTGATGACGAGTTCCGCACCAGTCTTTTCGATCTCTTTCCGGCGTTTCTCCCCGAGTGCGTTTGCCTCATCGGGGAATCCGCTCTTGACACCTCCGCCCGAGCCGCAGCAGACGGCAGGCATTTCGACGAGACGGACCACTTTTGAGAGAAGCCGGCGCGGCTCTTCCGACACTCCCTGCCCTCTCAGGAGGTGGCAGGGGTCATGGTACGTTGCGACCATCGGGAGACGTTCAGGCGCCTCGATCCCGTATTCGTCCAGGAGCTCGTTGATGTCCTTCACCACGAACGGCGTGGAGGGGTAGTCCTTTTTGAGAGTCGCACCGCACCCTGCACACATCGTCACCACGGTGCCGATACCCCTTGTCGCGAACGCTTCTATGTTTCGCCGCTGCAGCATTTCCAGCAGGCCGAGCTGGCCGGTCCTGATCAGGGGCGATCCGCAACACACCTGTTCCCTCGGGATCACCACCCGGATCCCGTTTCGCCGGAGAACCTCGACTGCGTCAAGCGCTGTCTGTGGGAGGCGATGGCTGTACATGCAACCGATAAAAAATCCGACAGTCGCCTTCGCCTCGCAGTAAGGTTCGAAAACATCGGCCTCGATCCGCTCGAAGAACGTTGGCTCCGTCCTGCTGACGCTCCTCCCGGTCTTCTCTATCATCTTTGCCACCTCCAGGTGTCTCGGGAGGGAGAATCCCTTCTTGTGAGCGAGAGCCCTGAGTTTCTCTATGGCTTTTCCGGGGATCTCGATCTCCTTGGGGCACGCTTTCCAGCAGGCCTGGCAGGAGGTGCAGGTGAACAGGCCTTCCTCCACCGCCTGAGTGGTGCGGTCCCTCATATCCCTGGGATCGAGGGCGAGGCGCATCTCCTGCCGCATCGCGGTTGGTCCGGCGAACTTCGCCACCTCGACGGCCGGGCACACGGAGACACAGGCGAGGCACTCGATGCAGCTCCTGAGCGGCTTTAAGGCATTCACCGTTTCAGCGGGCGGCATCCTGCACTCTTCGCCGGGTTCGAGGGGGTGAAGCGAGGTGATGAGCGGGCTGATATCGACGACGAGGTCCCTCTGGACGGGAAGGTTGAGTGGCTCGATGGTCATGCCGTCCCTGGCCTCCTCCATGCAGGCAAGCACGGGGACACCGTTCACCCTGACTGCGCAGCTCCCGCACTGGCCTGAGGCGCAACAATAACGGTACGCAAGAGTCGGGTCCTCCTCATCGTGGATCGCGTGAAGGACATTTAAGACCCGTGCCCCTTCATTCACTTCGACGGTATAGGTCTCGAACCGGGGCTTCTCATCGCGCTCCGGATCGAACCGCGAGACCTTCACTGTGAGGGTCTTCATTTTCCCCCCGACTGTTCAATCCCGTCGCGATGTATCGAGAGATAGGTATGCCCGAACGGGGAGTTCTTCGGTTCCCAGTCCTGGACGATGTCCTTTCTCACGTGGGCGCCCCGGGATTCTCTCCGGATCATCGCGGACCGGACGACGAGAGAGGCGGTCGTCAGCATATTGTCGACCGTGCAGCACTCGAGGAGGTTTCTATGTGAAGCTGCATGGAGGCGGAGCCCGGCAAGGTGCCTGATGACCTCAAGGGTCCTAGTCAGAGCCTCTCCTGTACGGAAGATCCCGGCCCCTTCCCACATCGCTGTGCGGAGCGTCCCGGATACGTGGGCTGGGTTTACTTCGCCGTTAAGATATTGGTCGAGCCGGTCCTGCTGCAGCGATATCTGGGCTTCATCGATAACGATTTTCCGCTCCTTCGCCTTCCCTGCGCTTTCACCGGCACGTTTCCCGAATACCTGGGTGTCTGCCAGTGCGTTTCCCCCCAGGCGGTTGGCACCATGCACTCCACCGGCCACTTCGCCACATGCAAAGAGGCCGGGCAGGGAAGTCTGGCACGTCGGATCGATCCTGATCCCGCCCATGATGTGGTGTGCCGTCGGGGCCACCTCCATCGGTTCTTTCCTGATATCCACGCCGAATTTGAGGAATTGCTCGAGCATGACCGGGAGCCTGCTCTCGATCTGCGATGCGGGGAGGTGGGTGACGTCCAGGTATACCCCTCCATTTTCTGTACCGCGTCCCGCGAGGATCTCGTTCGCGATCGCCCGGGAGACCACGTCCCTCGTGGAGAGTTCCATCCTCTCGGGATCGTACCTGGACATGAACCGCTCCCCTGCTGTATTCCGGAGCACCCCGCCTTCACCACGGACGGCCTCGGTGACGAGGCGGCCCCTCGCGTCGTAGGGGAAGACCGCTCCGGTCGGGTGGAACTGGATCTGCTCCATGTCGATAAGTTCTGCTCCCGCACGGTACCCGAGCGCATACCCGTCCCCGGTGCCGCTCGAGGAATTCGTCGAGATATCGTAGATCCTCGTCCCGCCACCTGTCGCAAGCACCACGCTGTCGGCTGCAATCACGTTCATTTCCCCGTCCCGGTCGAGACCCAGCGCCCCACACACGCTGTTTCCCTGGGAAAGGAGTGATATTACCGAGATCTCTTCCAGCCTCTCGACCGCGGTGGACGCGAGCCGTTCCTTGAGGGTCATCATCATCTCGTGTCCTGTCCTGTCCCCGGCATAACAGGTCCTCGGGAAACGCTGGCCACCAAACGGGCGCTGCGCTACCTCGCATGACCCGGTCACGTCAAAGACTGCACCCCAGCGGACAAGGTCGGCCATCCGGTCGGGAGCTTCCTTTACGAGGATTTCCACGAGGCGTGGGTCGTTGAGGAAGGCACCCCCCCTCATGGTATCCTCGTAGTGCACCTCGCATGAATCCTCCTGGTTGAGGACTGCATTATACCCGCCCTCCGCCATGGTCGTGCACCCGCCCTTCCCTACAAGCGTCTTTGACACGAGCACGGTTTTTCCGTATTGTGAAGCCTCAATCGCGGCGCGTATACCTGCGCCTCCGCTTCCTATGACAAGGACATGGCATTCCACCTGATCGCTTGACCGCATCTTAATAAAAGGTGAGTTGTATAGTAAGATAAATAGCTTGATTTAGGAACGCGTGAGCCAAAATGAGGTTTTTAATGAAATTTGGCGGCACATCGGTGGCAGATGCCGCGAGCATCAGCCGGGTCGCCGGGATCATCGGGGATTACCGGAAAACCGGCCACGAACTCGCCGTTGTCGTCTCGGCCCAGCGGGGGGTGACCGACCAGTTGATCGAGATCAGCACGAAGCTTGCGGATGCAGGTGAGACCACAATGATCGATCCGTTCATCGGTTCCCTCCGCGACCGCCACGTGCGTGCGGTGAGAGGAGCGGCACCTGCCTTTGCGCCCGAAGTTGAAGCGAAAGTGGAAGAGCTTCTCAGGAATCTTACCGGCATCCTCAATGCGGTCCACCACCTCAGGGAGCTGACGCCGCGCTCGAAGGACTATATCATCACTTTCGGGGAACGTCTGAATGCGCCGGTGGTGAGTGCCGCCCTCCGCCAGAATGGCATCCAGTCGGAAGTGCTCGACGGATGCGAGGCTGGTATCGTCACGACACCCCAGCACGGGGAAGCAATGGCTTTGCCGGCCTGCGACTCACTGATACGGTCAAGGGTCGGCCCGCTTATTGCCAGGGCCGTCCCGGTGATCATGGGCTTCATGGGATGCACTGAAAGCGGCGTGGTGACAACCCTCGGGAGGAGTGGCTCGGACTATTCGGCCGCCATCATCGGGAGCGGGATCGATGCAGACGAGATCTGGATCTGGACCGATGTGGACGGGATCATGACCTCGGACCCAAGACTCATTCCCGATGCAAGGGTCCTTCCCTCGGTCTCCTATATCGAGGTGATGGAGCTCTCTTACTTCGGTGCGAAAGTCATGCACCCGCGTTCGATCGAGCCGGCAATGAGAAAAGGGATCATGGTCAGGGTGAAGAACACCTTCAACCCGGACCATCCAGGGACAGAGATCGCGAGGGTCGCGGAACGGGACAGCAGGGGAGTCAAAGGGATAACCTATATCGACAAGGTGGCCGCGGTCAGCGTCAATGGTGCGCAGATGATCGGGCGGCCCGGTGTCGCACGGGCAATCTTCTCGGCACTTGCCGAGAAGGAAGTGAACGTGATGATGATCTCGCAGGCGTCGTCCGAGGCGAATATCTCCCTTATTATCGAAGAAGGGCAGCTCGACTGCGCAATTGAAGCCCTGACCGGTATGGTCAGGCAGGGGATAGTGCGGGAGGTTTCCGCGAACCGCGATGTCTGCGCCGTGGCGGTCGTCGGAGAGGGAATGGCGGGGGCGATCGGGACAGGCGGCCGGATCTTCACCGCGCTCGGGAAGGGAGGCGTCAACGTGATGATGATCTCGCAGGGCTCGTCAGAGCACAACATCTCGTTCGTTGTCCGCCAGGAGGACGGGCCGAAAGCGGTCAGGATCCTCCACGATGAGTTCAGGCTGTCGGAGGAGGCATAATGGGGATAACGTACCGGAACGCCGGGGTTGATATCGACCTTGAATCCGAGGCGATCGGATCGCTCGTAGCTGAGCTTACCTACCGGCGCCACGGCTCGCTGAAAGCGATGGGTGGAACTGGTCATTTCGCTGGTCTCATGTCTTTCGGGAGCAAGACGCTCGGCCTGACCGTGGACGGCGTGGGGACCAAGATGCTGATCGCCGATGCGCTGTGCGACTGGACTACCGTAGGGATCGACTGCATCGCGATGAACGTGAATGACCTGTACGTGATGAACCTCGAACCGGTTGCTTTTGTCGACTACGTCGCGACCGACCGGCTGGATTCAGTGAAGATGGCACAGATAGGAAAGGGTCTCAACGAAGGGGCGAGGCAGGCGAATATCGATATTGTCGGGGGTGAAACTGCCACCCTGAAAGGTCTTGTGACCGGTCTCGACCTCGCGGGCACCTGCCTCGGGATCCAGGACCGCGACCAGGTGATAAACGGGAGTGCGATCCGGCCGGGCGACCAGATCATCGGCGTGTCCTCGACAGGGGTCCATAGCAACGGGCTTACTCTCGCACGCAAAGTCGTGGAGGAGTTTGCGGGCTATAAAAAAGAGTTTTCTGATGGCAGGTCATTCGGAGAGGAGCTTCTCACCCCGACGCGGATTTATCATGAGAGCCTCAGGGTATCCGCCTCCTGCACGGTCCACGGGATGTGTCACATCACGGGGGGCGGCCTCCTGAATTTCACCCGTTTGTCGAGGTTCGGGTTTTCTTTCGACCATCCCCTCCCACCGCAGGAGATCTTCCGGTGGATGCAGGATGCAGGCGGGATAGAGACCAGGGAGATGTACCGGACGTTCAACATGGGAATGGGATACGCGTACATCGTCCCGAAGGAGGAAGTCCCGAAAGTAACCGCCATAGTGCCCGGATCTGCAGTTGTCGGCAGTATAATAGAAGAGACCGGGGTTTTCCTCGAAGGCCGGCCATTTACCTGACCATTGAGCTTGAAGAATCTTTTTTTTTCGCAGACGGCAGCTGAGCTCAGCGATGTCAAGTGTCAGGTAACTAACAAGCCTCTGCGTCCGGGATGAACGGCGTTTTTATCGCCCGCTCTGAGACGATTGCGCTGTTCCCCGAGGGATCTTCGATGATAAGGGTGATAGGGAGTTCGCCGGACCGGACAGAGGCCACACGCTCCTTGAATGCAGCCGCACTGTCTTTCTCTTCTTCTGCTTCGCATGCGATGACACCGTCGACCACCCTTTCAACACGGGCTATCACTCCTTCAACGTTCGTGACAAACCCTTCGCATGCCGGTCCCGGGTCTATTCTGACCCCAAGCTCAGGGATGATAACGATCGCACGCATACTGCGGACAACTCTGACTGAGAGGTCTTCCGTTCCCAGTACTTCGAACTCCCACCTGGCAGGATCCCTGTCGGTGAGCACCTGGGTATCGACATACCGGAAGCCACAATCTGGGCACGATGCGCTGATGATTACGATATCTGAGAAAAAGGGGATGTTCTCAGTCTGGTAGAGGAATTCGATCTCGGTATTGCAGACAGGGCACGGACCCGGGAGGACCGTCCGCACTACAGGCCCTCGCCGATCTTGTCACGGGAGATCTTTACTGAATTCGGGGTGATGACGACATACCGCTGGTCTCCAAGACCGATAATATCGCCGTTCACGTCTTTTGCGACCTCTTTTAAGTCCTTCAACACCCGCTCGTACATGACCTTGTCCATTTTGAGCCGGCCGATATCGACGATAACTACATTCCCGTTGTACACTTCGTCTTTAATCTTCGGGCTGTCCTTGATATCGCCGACCGTCGCGATCTTTACGAAGAGGGCGGGGGCATTCGCCTCGGCTTCCTCGTATGCCGAGAGATCGAGATCCATGTAGTCGTCCTCAGTGACGGTCGCGCTCCTGCCAAGAAGGGTATCGAAGAGTTTTCCCATGAGAAAAAGGTGTGTTGAATTTGATATAATAGTATCTCCTCCCTGCACAGGTCTGCCTGGCAGGCTAGAGTTCGATATTCCAGATATCATCACCAACATGGTGAAGATTTCTGCAGACTTTCCCGGTTTTCATTGCCCTGATCTCATCTGCCCCGAAAAGGGCGATCCCTGTAGCAATGACCTTTCCGTGCCGTTCTTCGGCGATCTGAACGGGTTTTCCGGCCTGGACATCATCGGTTACCAATACCACTCCCGGCCGCATCACATCGGCCCCGTTCACCACGTACGGGACGGCACCGGCATCGACCACAATTTTCCGCTCGGGGAACGGGTGTTCGAGCGCGCCCCGGATCGTCGGGAACAGGATGCCGTCACCTTCCATGAGGACAGGCTTTCGTTCGGAGAGGTAGAGACAAAGGGTTGTGTTTGTCTCTACGATCTCGACCGGATCTTTCAGGAAGGTGCCCGCAGACTCTCCGATCTCCTCCCTTAAGCGCTGCTCGAGGATGGAGATATGAGCCTTCCTGATCGAGTGTCGCTTTCGTCCGATGACCTTCTTCATAGGGGGTTCCTTAATGATCTCTCCCGGCAGAATGAATAATGATGCAGGTGGAGGCTTTGGGCAGTATGAGCTGGCTTCAAGGTACCATCGCTCCCGGGCCCGGAGGGAAGGAGGGGGTTTCCGACCTCTTCGTTACCTTTATGTATGCTTCAGATGCACATATATTACTCCAAACCGATGTAAATTGGGTGAAATTATGACCAAAAGGCCTCTCGATATTTTGGATCAGGTCCTGAACAAGCAGCCGGTAATCGTATCGCTTAAGGGAGGACGGGAACTCCGCGGTATCCTGCAGGGGTACGATGTCCACATGAACCTTGTGCTGGACAAGGCGGAAGAGGTGTCGGGTACCGACGTGAGCAGGGTCGGAACCCTCATCGTGCGCGGGGACAATGTGATCTATATCTCACCATCGGTTGAGGAGAGGTGATTGAGTCATGTCGAAAGGAACCCCATCGATGGGTAAACGGAATAAGAAATCGCACATTGCGTGCAGGCGGTGCGGGAGCATATCCTACCATGTAAAACATAAGATCTGTTCCGCCTGTGGATTCGGCAGAAGCACCCGGATTCGAAGCTACAAGTGGACGACGAAGAGACCGAAGGTACCCACCCACTAGGGACCTGTTATGTGCGGAATCGTTGGCATCGTCGATGCTGGCGGTGTGTCTTTTTCTTTATATTATTCCCTGTATGCGCTCCAGCACAGGGGCCAGGAGAGCGCAGGGATCTCCACCTTCGATGGTACAACCCTGTTCAAGCATAAGGACCAGGGGCTTGTATCAGAGGTCTTCAACCAGCAGATCCTTGCGTGCCTCGGGGGCTCTTCAGGGATCGGTCATGTCAGGTACCCGACTACGGGAGCGAACAGGCCGGAGAACGTCCAGCCGTTTAATTTTACGTTCAAGGACAAGGTCCTCTCCATTGCGCATAATGGGAACCTGGTGAACACCCAGGAGTTACGGGCTGAATTCGAGGAAAAGGGACAGATCTTTCTGACAACCGCCGACACCGAGGTTATTGCCAAGGTGATCATCGACGAGCTCACCCGCTCCGATTCGGTTGAGGATGCAGTCCATCACTGTATGCGGACCCTCAAGGGGTCCTTCTCGGTGGTCCTCATGATCGACGGCGTGGTTTACGGGTTCCGCGACCCGCTCGGCATCAAACCACTCTGCTTCGGGAGGACCGGCGGGGGGTATGTCATCGCATCGGAGAGCGTGGCCATCGACGCACTCAAGGGAACCCTTATCCGCGATGTACACCCCGGCGAGATGATCAGGATCAGCGGGGACGGGATCAGGTGCACCCAGATTGCGGTTGCAAGTCATCATGCGCACTGCATCTTTGAGTACGTATATTTTGCAAGGGCTGATGCAATCCTCGACGGAGCTCTCGTGTACGATGTCAGGCTGAAGATAGGAAAGAAGTTGTTCGAGGAATCTCCGGTAGAGGCCGACAGCGTATGCCCGGTGCCGGATTCCGGGACGGCCTATGCGATCGGCCTCTCTCACCGTTCCAAAATTCCCTTTCTCGAGAGCCTCCTGAAAAACCGGTACATGGGCCGCACGTTCATCATGCCATCCCAGAGGCTGCGGGAGGCCGCGGTCCTGATCAAGTTGAACCCGATCAGGGAACATCTGCGGGACCAGTCGGTTGTCCTTGTGGACGACAGCATCGTGCGTGGGACGACTTCACGCCGGATCGTCGAATCGATGAGAGAGGCCGGGGCCCGCGAGATCCATGTGCGCATCGGGTCCCCTGCCATCAAGGCCCCCTGTTATCTCGGGGTGGATATGCCCACGCGTGAAGAGCTGATCGCGAGTGACAAGGAGGAGGAGGAGGTCAGGAGAAGAATTGTCGCATCGTCGCTCCACCACGTCTCGATCGAGGCGCTCGTGGATGCGATCGGGATAGAGCGCTGCAACCTCTGTACCGGTTGCCTGACCGGCTGCTATCCTCTCGCAATATCGGGGGAGCGGTCCCAGGACCGTGTGATAGATTTCGTCGAAGGGACGTTCCAGTCGAAGCTGGAGCTCTTCGGTGCGGAATAATTTACAAAAATTC
>JAJRBP010000010.1 GCA_028679405.1 Methanoregulaceae archaeon
ACGCGGGAATTTGCATTTCTCGCCGCACGGCCGATGATCTGGATCAGGCTCCTGGCATCGCGGAGGAATCCCTCCTTGTCCGCGTCGAGGATGCCGATGAACCCAACCTCAGGGATATCCAGGCCCTCCCGGAGAAGGTTGATCCCGACCAGGACGTCGAATTTCCCGAGCCTGAGCTGCCGGATGATCTCGGTCCGGTCCAGGGTGTCGATCTCCGAGTGGAGGTAGCGTGTGCGGATCCCCCTTCCGGAGAGGTACTCGGTGAACTCCTCTGCGAGTTTCTTGGTCAGCGTCGTCAGGAGGACCCGGTCGCCACGCGCGATAGTGTCCCGGATCTCACGGATGACATCCGCGGTCTGCCCCTCGGTTCTCCTGACTTCGACGATAGGATCCACGAGGCCTGTCGGCCGGATGATCTGCTCCACGAGCTGCGAGGAATGGGATCTCTCGTAGTCTCCGGGGGTGGCGGAGACGAAGATGACGTGCCGCATGTACTGCTCGAACTCCCTGAACACGAGCGGGCGGTTGTCGTAGGCGGAGGGAAGCCGGAAACCGTAATCCACGAGAGATTTCTTCCTGGACCGGTCCCCGTGGTACATCCCGTGCAGTTGAGGAATTGTCTGGTGGCTCTCGTCGATAAAGAGGAGGAAGTCTTTGGGGAAGTAATCGAGGAGGCAGTAAGGTTTCTCGCCGGGGCTCCTCCTGTCGAAGTGCCGGGAATAGTTCTCGATCCCTTTGCACGACCCGGTCTCCTCGATCATCTCGAGGTCGTACAGTGTCCGCTGCTCGAGGCGGTGCGACTCCAGGAGGCCGAGTTCCGGGAGCCTGGCGGCGAGCTCTTCGCGGATGGAGGAGAGAGCGCCTTTCTGGAGCTCCTCGGGGATGACGTAGTGGCGGGCGGGAAAGATATAGAAATACTTCATCCGTTCCCGGATCGTCCCGGATGTCTTCTCGACCTCGGTGATCCGTTCCACCTCGTCCCCGAAGAGCTCGATCCGGATGATATTATTGAAGTACCCCGGGATGAGGTCGATGGTGTCGCCCTTCACCCGGAACCTCCCGGGCTGCAGCTCGAGGTCGTTCCGCTCGTACTGGCTGGAGACGAGTTTTTCCAGGATCTCTTTCCGGTCGATCCGGTCCCCGACCGAGACCTCGAACCCCATGCTCCGGTAGTGCTCCGGTTTCCCGAGACCGTAGATGCAGGAGACCGATGCCACGACGATTACGTCCGGCCGGGAGAGGAGGGAGGCGGTGGCGGAGAGGCGCATCATCTCGATCTTCGGGTTGATCTGTGCGTCCTTCTCGATGTACTGGTCCTTCTTCGGGATATAGGACTCCGGCTGGTAATAGTCGTAGTAGGAGACGAAGTACTCCACACGGTTCTTTGGGAAGAATTCCTTAAACTCGTTCCAGAGCTGCGCAGCCAGGGTCTTGTTATGGGCGATGACCAGTGCCGGCATCTGGGCCTTTTCGATCACATTTGCCATCGTGAACGTCTTGCCCGACCCCGTAACACCGAGGAGGGTCTGGAACCTGTCGCCCGCATCCATCCCGGAGACCAGTTTCCCGATCGCCTCGGGCTGGGACCCTGCAGGGGAGAAGGGGGACCGGAGGGAGAAGCCCGTCACGGGATCACCTTCTTTTTCCGGATCAGCCGGTGGTAGGTTACCGCGAACCGGTGCGCTTCGTCGCGGATCTCCTGGAGAAATAGGGACGCTTTCTCACCCCTCGTGACGGGGAGGGGTCGTGCAGAACCGGGGATGTAGATCCGTTCCTCGCGCTTCGCGAGGGCGATGACGGGGATGGGTGCGCCGACTTCCCTGAGTGTGCGTTCGGCGGCCCGCAACTGGGTCGTTCCTCCATCCACCACAACGAGCGAGGGCATCTCCCCCTGTTCTTTTACGAGACGGCGATACCTGCGCCCCACCACTTCTGCAATCGCGGCGGGATCGTCGATTCCCTCGACGGTCTTGATCCGGAACCTCCGGTAGTTCCGTTTGTCCGGCCGGCCATCCCGGAACTGCACCATGGATCCTACCACCGACGTTCCCGAGAGATGGGAGATGTCAAAGCACTCGATCACCCTGGGCGGTTCGTCGAGGGCGAGTTTCTCCTGGAGTTCTTCTGTCTTGATGAGATCTCCGAAGTAGGCGATCTCGATGTTCCGCTGGACGAGGGAGAGGAGCCTCTTCTTTGCCCCGATCCGGGGGACCGTGACGGTGACCTTCCTTCCTTTCTGCAGGGAGAGGAACCCGGTCACACTTTCGCTCACCTGGACCGGGAGGACGAGCTCCGAGGGAGGAGTGTGTTCCGAGTAGTACTGGACCAGGAATTCCTCGAGGAAGTCCTCCCCCTGTTCGAAGAGGTATTCTCTCTTCTGCACCAGCATGCCCCGGTGGACATTAAAGAGCATGAGGTATACCTGCCCGGAATGGACGATAAAGTGGACGATATCCTCGTCGGTCTCTTTCTGCCGGGCCATATCCTGCCGCTCGGAGAGCCGCTCCAGCGCAAAGACGAGGTTCCGGATCTGCAGGGCCCGCTCGAAGTCGAGGGTCTTCGAACGGTCGTTCATCTCCTCCTTCAGCGAACGGATCAGCTCGCCCGTCTCCCCTTTCAGGACTAGGGTTGCCTGCCGCACCTGATCCCGGTAATCGCTTTCCGTGGCGGCCTTCGTGCAGGGTGCACTGCAGCTCCCGAGGTGGGCACGCAGGCAGGCCCGTTTTGTCAGTTTCCTGCACGTCCGGAGCCGGAACGTCTTTTTCACGAAGGCCAGCACTTCGTCCCTGGCAGCGGCAGAGACGAAGGGGCCGAAGTAGGTTCCTCCGCCGCTCATCCTCCGTGCAATACAGAGACGGGGGAAGGGCTCGTCGGTCAGCTGGATGTATGCGTACTGCTTGGCGTCTTTTAAGTCGATATTGAACCTTGGCTGGTTGGCCTTGATCAGGCTGTTTTCCAGGATGAGGGCCTCGACCTCGCTCCCGGTGACGATGAAGTCGATCCTGGAAAAAACGGAGAGGAGGATCCTGGTC
>JAJRBP010000087.1 GCA_028679405.1 Methanoregulaceae archaeon
ATTTCACCGCGGAGTTCTCAAGGGGAGCGTACTGGTGGGCCTCGTGCATCGGTTTCACTAGACCTCCATGGGCGGATCGGGTATTGAGGGTTACGGTCCCCGGTCCCCGCCGGATGGGGAAGCCCGGGTATCGTCATTCTCCGATCCTTCAGGATCGATCTCGAGCACGAAGGAACCGCGGTACCCGCACGCCTTGCACTGGTACACCTGTCCAAGGTTCCCTCCCGTTACCCAGAAAATATCCGTACTTCTGCAGGCCGGACAACAGAGCATGAGGAAGGTTCTCTTCTTCCAGGGATTTATATGGCGGGGTATCGTCAGCGGGGCCGTGAACGTTCGCCTCACCCGTCTGGTTTAATAGTTTCCGGCTCCGATCTCTGTCACAACTATGAAAAAGACCCTTGTCCTCTCTCTCGGCGGTTCGGTCCTCATCCCGTCGCTCGAGGAGAACCGAATCGGGGCCTACGTCCCCGTACTCACGAAGATCGCTGCCGCCCACCGGCTCTTCGTGGTGGTCGGAGGCGGCGGGGAGGCCCGCCGTTTCATCGCTGCAGCCAGGAACCTCGGGGCGGACGACGGGACCGCCGACGAGATCGGGATCGCGGTCACCCGGCTCAACGCCCGCCTCCTGATCGCAGGTCTCCGGGGCGCGGTTCACCCGGCACTCGCGCTGAGCCAGGACGAGGCGATCGCGAAGGGTGAGTCCGGAAAGATCGTGGTGATGGGTGGGATCACTCCGGGCCAGACGACCGATGCGGTCTCCGCAGTCCTTGCCGAGCGGCTGGGGGCCGATCTCCTGATCAACCTGACCTCAGTGGACGGGGTGTACAGCGCGGACCCAAAGACCGATCCGGAGGCGAAACGCTACGACCGGCTCAGTCCGGTGGACCTCCTCGGCATCGTCAGGCTGGACCTGCTGACTGCCGGGGCCAACTCGGTGATGGACATGGTCGCGGCAAACGTCGTTGCGCGTTCCGGGGTTCCACTGGTCGTGATGGACGGGAGAGACCCCGCGAACCTCGAGAAGGCAGTCTTTTCCGGGACGTTCAGGGGTACTGTGGTCGATCGGGAGAACCGGAAGGTCCTCCCACTGTAGGGGGCGGTTCGTCCGCTCCCTGCCATCCGGTAATCGGCAGATATTTTTGAAAGAGCGACCTAAAAGCTGATCTCATCGGGGTAGTAGGGTAGCCTGGTCCATCCTAGAGCGTTTGGGACGCTTTGACGGCGGTTCGAATCCGCCCTACCCCATCGGAAAGATTTCGCCGCCAGGCGCGTTTTGTGATACACATGGACAGGAGAACGGCAGGAGAGATCCTCGGCATCCTCCGGGGGGCATACCCCGGGGCGATGAAGGACGGACGATACCATGCCCCGGCGTTCGAGGCCCTGATCACCACGATCCTCTCCGCCCAGACCACGGACCGGTCGGTCGACCTTGTCCGCGGGCGGCTCTTCGGGAAGTACCCGACACCGGAAGCCCTCTCCCGGGCAGACACCGCTTCTGTGGAAGAGATCATCCATAGCACCGGGTTCTACCACGCGAAGGCACGCCACATCATCGCGGCCTCAAAGAGCCTCATCACCGATTTCGGAGGGACTGTCCCAAGGACGATGGAGGAGCTGGTCCGGATCCCCGGAGTCGGCAGGAAGACTGCAAACATCGTGCTGTACCATGTCTATGGGAAGAACGACGGGGTCGCGGTCGACACCCATGTCATGCGCCTCTCCGGGAGGATCGGGCTCTCCGACCGGAAGGACCAGGACGGTATCGAGCGGGACCTCATGGCCCTGTTCCCCGAAGATGCCTGGGGACCGGTAACCGATCTCCTGATCGCGCATGGTCGCGCGGTGTGCACTGCACGAAAGCCTGACTGCGGCCGGTGCATCATCAACCGGTTCTGCCGCTACTATCACGAGACGTTCCTTCCGCAGGCAGGCCGGTCCTCCTGAAGATGCCGGGGATTCCCGGTCCGTACCGGCCGGAATTACCCGGGCCGTGAGTCTGTTCGCCCCCGCAGAGAGTCAGGGACAAGGTAGAGAAAACGCCCGGTGAGATCAGCCGGTGATCACTGCGACCACGCGGTATGAGACGAATGAGACGACGGCCGCGAGAGGGATGGTGATCAGCCAGGCGGTGATGATATCCCTGACCACCTCCCACCGCACGGCCTTCGACCCCCTGCTCGCGCCGACCCCGATGACCGCCCCGTTGATTGCATGGGTCGAGGAGACAGGAATCCCTGCGATGGCGGTGACGGTGACGATGCCTCCCCCGGAGACTGCGGCAGCGAAACCCTGGTACGGCCGGATCTTCGTGATATTTCTCGCAACCTTCTCGATGACACGCCATCCTCCGGCACAGGTCCCCGCCGCGATCGCCCCTGCGGATGCCACGGTAACCCAGAGGGGAACGGAGAATGCGGGGAGCATGCCGGCGGCGAGGAGCAGCGCAACGATCACGCCCGTCGCGTGCTGGCCGTCGTTCGAACCGTGTGCAAGCGCCTGGAGGCCGCCTGCGGCGACGTGAAGCGGCCGGAACTCCCGTTTCATCCGGTTCTGCCTCGAGTACCGGAAAAGGTGGACTAGAAGGACATCGAGGAAGAACGCAAAAGAGAACCCGAGGGCGGGGGATATCACGATGAAGAGGACGATCACGAGAAGTCCGGAGACCTGGGCGAGGCCGGTAAGCATGAGGAATACCGTCGCGACAGAGAATCCCGTTACCCCCCCTATCGCGGTTGAGATGCGAGTATTCTCACCGATATTCCGTGCAACCACGTAGAGCACGAGAGCGCCGGCGACCATACCTGGAAGTCCCCAGGCAAGAACAATCGCGACCGTGGAAATGGGCGGGAGAATGACGGTTTCCAGGCCGCCGGCCGCGATACCAGCCCCAAGGAGGCCTCCCACCAGCGCATGGCTCGAGGAAAGCGGTACCCCGGACCTGATCGCGACCAGAACGAGGACGGTCGCGGAGCCGAGGCCTACCACGATCAACAGCGGGTGGAGGGATTCAGGCCGCAGGATCCCGACCCCGATGGTCTGCGCGATCGCGGTGGCAAGAACGAAAGGACCTGCGAAGTTGCATGCCCCTGCGATGAGGACCGCCCGGAGCGGGGTGATCGCCCTGGTCGCGACGATGGTAGCGATTGAATTCGCCACGTCGTTCGCACCGTTCACGAAGTTGAACAGGAGGGCAAGCCCGATACCGAGCAGGACGAGGGGGTCCATGGATTCACGAGTGGCTTATCGCGATGTCGTTTAAGACATGGCCGAAGTCGTTGCACTTCTCGAGCACCTCGGCCATGTTCTCGTAGATGTCCTTGAGCTTGATCACATGCATCGGGTCGCCCGAGGTGAAGAGCCCGGGGATCGCGGTCGAGAGGAGCTCGAGCGAGATATTGTAGTGGCGGTTGATCTCGACGTATCCCTGCTGGACCTCGACCGGTTTCTTCAGCGTACGGAGACTTACGATCCCTTTCCTGATCTCGGCAGTCGAGAGACCGATGAGACGGGAGAACTCCCGCACGTTCTCATCCGCCTCGGTGATCCCGTAATTGCAGAGCTGGTGGGCGACCCAGTTGATCTGGTCGAGGACGTCGTCGAGGGCAGGGGCGAGGCGCGAGATCTCCTCTGGCTCGAGCGGCGTGATCAGCGACTGGTTCAGGCGCTCGTAGATCTGGCGGGTGATCCCGTCGCCCTCGTGCTCGAGCTGGTGGATCTCCCTGCAGAGCGGTGTCGATCCCTGGAGGGTGAGGGTGATCCGGTCGAGGAGAACTGCTGCCCTCTCGATGGTCCCTGCCATCTCGTCCAGGAGTTCGAAGAAAACACGGTCCTCGGGGAGTATCAGGTCCTTGATCCGCATGATTGTCCCGATCTGGGGCGTTCGTCCTGATTAAGGATCCGCATGGACCGGCCCGGAAGTCATAACCTGCCGGTGAAACATCGCGGAAATGAGGTGAGTCCTTCCTCCCGGCCAGTATGAATTTCAGCCTGGGTCGGGATGCTCTTACCCCTTCAGGAGGCGGCAGATATTCCCGTTGCTCATGCAGGATATCCTCAGATATTCCGGTTGCTCATGATCAGGCAGGATACCGGCAGGTGAAGAATACAGGTTACCCGGTCATGCGAGGACCAGGTGCATCCCCGAGAATACCGCAAACCCGATCGCCGCACTGACCGGGATGGTGAGGACCCAGGCCCAGACGATATTCCGGGCCATCCCCCATTTCACCGACCCGACCCCCATGGTCGAGCCCACCCCCATGATCGAGGAGCAGATGACATGAGTGGTGCTCACCGGTATCCCCCCGATCGACGCCCCGATGATCGTCCCCGCACTTGCGGCCTCGGCTGAAAATCCGTGGACCGGGCGGAGCCTCGTGATCCCGTAGCCCATCGTCTTTACGATCCGCCATCCCCCGGTGAGGGTTCCGACCGCAATTGCTGCATGGGCGGCAAGGATGACCCAGAGGGGGACCGGGAGGTTATTCGGGTCGGCGGTGGCGCCGAAGTACCCAATGGAGAAGAGGAGCGGGGTAATTATTCCCATGGTCTTCTGGGCATCATTCGATCCGTGACTGAAGCTGAAGGCGGCTGCAGAGACGAGCTGGAGCCTCTTGAAATGCTGATCGGTCTGTACACGGTTCTTCCCCCGTGTGATCCGGAGCACGATGGTCATGAAGAGTAAACCGGCAAGAAAGCCGATGATTGGGGAGAGGACCATGAAGAGAGCGACGAGACCGATAGTGGAGAGTTTTACGGCCGCAAGGCCTGCAGCAGCGATTCCTGCACCTGTCATCCCCCCGATGAGCGCGTGCGAAGATGAAGTCGGGAGGCCGAAGTACCAGGTGATGAGGTTCCAGGAGATCGCACCAATCAGAGCAGCAAGCACGACGAAAGGGATGATATTTGCCTCGAGATAATCAAGTTTGATGATCTTGGAGATCGTACTCGCCACCGCGACCCCGAACCCGAATGCTGCGATAAAATTGAAGAATGCGGCGAATGCAACGGCAGACCTGGGGGAGAGGACTTTTGTGGAGACGATCGTCGAGATAGAGTTCGCGGAATCGTGAAAACCATTGGTAAAATCGAAAACGAGCGCGATTCCTATGATGAATA
>JAJRBP010000246.1 GCA_028679405.1 Methanoregulaceae archaeon
CTGTAATTACACCAGTCGCTCCATGACTTCAAACATAGACACACTGCAGGACCCGGGAAAAAGGAGGGAATTTTCCTTGGGATTTTCCCGGGGGGCAGGAATCGCACGTTTCAGGCCGTATCCTGAGTTTCCGGGAGAAAAAATACCGGCTTATCCGGGGATTTCCAGGACGATCCGGTTTCTATTGTTGCACTCTATATTGTGCAATATGCCAAAAAGTTTATACATTATGCAAAGTACACAGTGCATAGTGAACATATGAACTCAAAAACAATCCTTTACGGAGGCATTGCCGCGGGGATCATCATCGTGATGGTCGGCCTCGTGGCCGCCAACAGCCTGTCGCAGCCTGAAACTCAATCCGAGGTCACATTCGACCCGATTGGAAACCCGACCGCAGGTGATCTGCTGATCATCTCGGGAACAACCAGTTTCCCTCCGGGCACCCAGCTCCTGATCCGCATCGCAGAGGATGTGGATCGGCCGGATGACGGGTCCAAAGGACCTGAACCGACCAATGCGGGAATGTCCGTGAAGGTCTTCGGAAGCACCGGCGGCCCGAACAAGTGGTCCGCGCCGGTAGATACCTCGATCCTTCGGCCTGACACCTACCGGGTTGAAGCCAAGGTGATGAACAGCGACCATAAGACCGGGAACATCACCTTCGGAAATATCTCGGGAACAACCGGTTTTGTTCTCGGTGGTGAATACATGGGAGCAGATGAGCCGGTAGCTACTGCACACACCGAGAACGCGTTTATCCGGGTAGACCCTGTGGGGGAGAGCCATGTAGGGGACCAGTTCCTCGTCACCGGAACGACGAACCTGCCGGTCGGCACCGACGTGATATGGGAGGTCTTCCCTGCAGCACTTACTACAGACCAGGATCAGACCGGGGAGTTCTCCGGGATGATGTCGAACTCGTTCGTGACGCGGGGAACCGGAGAGACAAACCGGGTCACCCTTGCCCTGGATACCACACTGCTGCTGCCCGGCGAGTACCTCATCAATGCGTCGACCACCAGGGGAGACCTCATGGCGAGTAATTTCATGCCAGGAGATGTCGCCGGATCGATACCGTTCATCCTCAAATGAAGTGGCGGGCACGAAGAGCGGGGAGATCGTCCTCCACGGGCCGCGTTGTGAACGGAACAGGTGAACAGCGCCGTGTAATTACATCCGGCAGGTGGTGCCCTAGAGAGCTGTGCGTACGGATCGGCCGCAGCTCCCCGGTTGCCCAGCCGGGCGTTCCTTCCGCCACGAATTCAGCTTTCGCGGACATGCCCCCCGCCTATGAACAAAAAGGAGGAGTTGGAAAACAGGGAGAAACGACCGGGTCTGAGACGGTATACGATCCTGCTTTCCCGGGACGAAAAGGAAAACGATTTGCCGGAATCCGGAGAACAGGTCATTCAGAGGACTCATGAAACAAACCGCCCTCCTCCCCGCCGGGATCATTGCCGCGACGATCCTCGTGGTCATGGGACTCGGTATCCTCATGACCGGATCCTTCTATTTCATGCCCACCGTGTCAGTCGACCCTTTCACCGGAGAGGCCATCGATGAGAACGGAATACTGGTAGTCACGGGAACTACCAACCTCGGGTTGAACACACATCTTCTCGTGAACGTCAGCGCGGTTCCCGGCCAGGTCCCGCCGGCTCCTGCAGCCGGGGTCCATGAGGACGAGCTTGCATGGCCCGTTTCCGGGGCAGTGGGCTCCAACCCCTGGAGGGCGGTGATCAACACGTCGGAGCTGGCGCCCGGTGACTACGAGCTCCAGGTATCTTCGGTGTCTTTTTCGGACGACTTCAAAACAACCATCCAGGGCCCGGTTTATGCAACAAAGCGGTTTGTAATTGGAGCCAGGGAAACCGGTGCCATACCGGGCCGCATATTGCCGTACATAAGGCCCAATCCCGTCGGTGCAGCCCGGCCGGACGATTTGGTCGAGGTTACAGGAACCACGAACATGGAGGCAGGAACCACAGTGCTCTGGAAGATCAGGCCGGCCCCGGGTGAAACGAACATCACAGGCGGCATTGGCGACCAGTCGGGAAGCACCGCTGTCACGCCTGGAATTGTCGGGATAAACCGGTGGGCTTTCACCCTCAACACGACCGGGATGGAACCGGCGCGGTATACCCTCCTTATTGTTGCGGGCGATATCGCGACAGGAGACCCGACAGGTGAGATCGCGTCGGCGACGACCGATCTCGTCCTTGCCCGCAGGGCGTCACCGGGGATCTCCCCCGTCCAGGCGGGGTATATAACGGTCGATTATATCCCTGACCTTCCGGTAAATACGCAATTCATTCTCACGGGCACGACCAGCCTCCCTGCAGGAGGGGACCTCGAGGTTGAGATCACCCCCCTGTTCAACGAAACCGACTATGAGTTCGTTGTAGATCCGAAGAATATGGCACAAGGAAGCGTATTCTCCGGAATAGTCGGAGGTGTCAGGGTCGAGGCGGGGCCAGGCGGTACCGGCCTCTGGTCGATGGAGATCCATACGTATTCTCTCCAGCCGGCACGATACCAGGTGAATGCCAGCAACTCCCGCATGAACCATACGACATTCATGCGCGAACCGGGTGCACTATTAGGGACAAGGACCTTCTCGGTGCGGGAGGCCTGATCGTGAACCGTTTCACTTACCTCGTCTGTACTGTTCTTATCTGCTCCCTGGTCGCAGCGATGGTCGGGTGGTCGGTCGCGGCCGGAGCAGTGCTTGTCCCGGTTATCGCAGTCCCGCTCGGAGTCATCGTCATCCTCGCCTGCCGCCAGCAGGTGAAGGGGGTCATCGCCGACGAACGGACAAGGAGGATCCGTTCGGACGCCGCGCTCCGCACGATCGAGATACTCCTGATCCTCGGGGTTATCGGGACGGTCGTCTTCTCCTCCTATGC
>JAJRBP010000136.1 GCA_028679405.1 Methanoregulaceae archaeon
TCATTGACCGCTGCATAGAGCGGGACGCCTTGTTCGAACGGAACGATGGTAAAGGATGAACAATGCGGCCTGTATGGCTGCGTGGCATCCTCGGCGATCCACCACTTCAGGTTGGCGGGCAGGGCTGCAACCTGCTCCGGCACCAGGATATTCATCGCTTCGAGAATCGGCATGACCCACCTTTCGGTTCTCATCCGGTGCAACTGGTCATGTTGCGCCGGGGTAAGCCAGAATTCAAAATACCAGAGGTCAGTAATCCGGCCGTTCTGGTCGCTGAATCCGACCGGTCCCCACTTCGGATCGGCGATCAGGCCGGGGGCGGCGAACTGGCTCCCGTACACCAGGTCCGGATACGGATTCCTGTATAAACTGTCAGGTGCCGGGGCGGGAACTGCTGCCTGGACCGGGACTCCCACAAACGACACAAACATCGCCAGGGCTGCGAACCAGACGAGATACGTAAACGAGGTCATTTTTTTCGTAACCATTCCCCCCATCGGGATATGCATGGGGATATGAAGCGGCAGTATTTCTATTCGAAGGATGGGTCCGGTTCAGGTGAAGTGTATGAAAGTTCAAGTTGTTTCTTTTAAAATTCATCAGGATCCTGGAATGGCATATGGGATCAAGGTTACGATCTGTTTTATGCTGGGTGGAAAGGATCTTCCATAAATACCCTGATAAAAAAAGGTACTAGGTTTTCCAGGTTTTGTTTGCTGATGACAGAAACTCACGACAACAGGAGATCACTTGTTGAGATCAAGGACATTACGGCAGGAGCGGGAGCGCTCGGGCTCCTGGGATACGGGATGCCTGGCGTCCTCGTAAGTCTTGCCAACGCGGGAATAATCCAGGCCGGTTCTGCGATCCTTGGCATGGTGATCTTTATGGGAGGATTCGCGATGTTCACCGCCGGCCTGATGGAATGGAAGAAGGGGAATACGTATGGAATGGCAGCATACGGGTCTTATGGTCTCTTCTGGTTTTCCTATGGGGCACTTCTCCTCCTCCCGGTACTCGGGCTCGCAAAAGATTCAGGCGGTGCCGGTGCGATGGCCGCATATCTCGCGCTCTGGGGGCTTTTCACGCTAATCCTCTTTATCGGATCGCTGAAAATGTCACGGACACTCCAGTTCGTCCTCGGGACACTTGCACTCGTGTTCTTCCTGGAAGCCGCTGGGGCAGCGACAGGGACCGGATTGTTCACAGTATCCGCCGGATACGTGGGAATCGTCAGTGGTCTCGCGGCGATTTATACTGCACTCGCTCCGGTCCTGAACGATATCTACGGGAAGACTATCGCACCGCTGGGGTAACGGGGATCTGAACAAAGAACTGATTGAAGGGGACTATTCCCCGAAATTTTTCATGCGATTTTCTCTTTATTTCACGGAGGCACCACGGAAAAAACCCGGGTCATCCTCATTTCAGCGAAAACCGCCACTTGCACATCATATCAGCCGGATGCGGGTCCGGCGGGGCGAACATGCACTCGACGACGATCCTTTCGTCTATCTCTTTTGCGAAACTCGTGAACTCGGCCATATGCATCTCCCGGCAGACATACTCCCCAAGTCCCCTCCGGAGCCTCGCATCCTGTGTCGGGCAGGACGGAACTGATATGATGACCTCGTTTTCGTGCTCGTCGATCTCGTAGTCCACGATCATCGCCCAGGGGAAGTGCTTCAGCGCTTTTACGAAACCTGAAAGGCCCTTTTCGGTAATTTCGAACCGCTGCAAGATGTCCTTTGCCGCCATGCCGGCGACGCGGCCCCACACTTTTTCGTTGATCTTCTCGGCGGTGGGCTGGCCGTACTGCTCGGTGATGTTGATGAACCAGAACGCGTCCACCACCCGGTAATGCCAGAGGAGGAACTCCAGGTACTGGTGTTTCTGTTTGTCTGACATCCGGTCGAATATATCGAGGTTCATTCCGGTCACGTGGGATCACCTGCTCCTCGGGAGTATGAACGTAGAGGGGCATTATCGATCCGGTTCCTTCGTATTGATTGCGATGGTGGATGGAAGGTAATCAGGCTGGCAGATGATCCCCAGGATAGCCTGAATCACGTGAATCCGGTCTTCCGACCGGAAGGAGGAAGATCCTATTTATTGTCCTGTTATTCCCCTTGGAGTAATAAATACGGGGAATTTGCAGGATATGTGATTTCCAGAAGAGGAGACGAGGGATTATGTCTCCCGTCTCCCCTGATCTCTTCGTCCGACATTCTTTTCGTTTTCAGACAATCCTGAAATCTGTATCGCTTTTATCCCAGTAAGCCGGGATCTCATTGCTCATAATGCTTACCCGGTAGTCGGATCCTGGCTTTATTGTGAAAGGAGTCGTCCACAGGTAGCCGGTTGTGACCCCCTGTCTGATTGATACTTTTGGACTGATGGTCTTATGGAACGTACCGCCCTTAAGGAGCGTGATATTCAGTGTACTGCCCGGATTGTTGGAATAGGTCCATTTGATTGGATGACGTAACCCCCGCGTCCACTGTTCCCCTCCATTTGGACTGGTTACCCTGAGCGATCCACTCACGACCCCGAATGGCTGGCTTGCGTTGTAAAGGAACGGATTCGCAGAATTATACAACCATACCTTGTACCCGGATGAAACAGGAGCCGACATCGGGATGGTCCAGGAAACTGACCCCGAAGGCAGCTGGTCCGGCCAGTCTGTTATGATGGAACTCCCTGATGCAACCCTGACCCTTATCTTCGACCCGGGTGGAGTACCCGACGAGGTCCAGCAGATGGCATGGGTGGATCCCAGGGTCCATCTCTCCCCTCCGGACGGCTGGAGGACGATAAGGGAGGGCCCGCCGATCTCGAAGGGACCGGAACAATTCTTTATAGCCCTGTTTCCGATGTATTCGACGCAGACCTGGTAATCCGTCCCTTTTCCCCACTCGGGTAAGACTGTTACCGTTTTCTCACCTGTTGTGGTATATGCGGTCCATGTTCTGATCGTCCCCGAATCCGAGGTTCGTTTAAGTTTGATCTCTACGGAATCGCCCGATGGCAGCCCGGTCGAGGCCCACCTGACCGTTTCTTGTCCACCCGTCTCCCAGATCTCCCCGGAAACTGGTGCAGTGACTGCCAGTGTCCGGGGCTCTGCAATATTGATCTTGCGTATATCCCTTAATTTACCGTAACGATGACTGATTGCCACCAGTTCATACGACCCTGGAGGGTAGTCCCCCGGAATGGTCCAGGTACAGCCTCCGTTAATTACCGGGACGTCACCGATCCACGTATCGATAATACCAGTGGATATATTTTTCACATATACACCAACGCTCCCGGTCAGGTTGACGGATGTCCATTTGATCGTGACGGTGTCATACGGTCTCCATACTGTGTAATTGGCGGGCCGGGTGATTCTGAAAGTGGGATGGGGAAGAATGGTAAAGTAACCGGTAAAATCGGAAACATCCACGGCCCCTCCATACGTCGTTATCTTTATGCGGTAATTGGATCCGGGTTCAGTCTCCCAGGGAACATTCCACCAGAATGAACTTCCCTCGTAATATCCTGATGAACCGATTATGTTGTTGCTGTATCCAATTTGAGAGACCTTTGCAGAACCCCGGAAAAGCTCGATCCTGTCAATTCCGAAGAAGTTATTCCAATTGCCGCAGTGGCACGACTTGATTGTATAGGTATTCCCCGGGGTGAGAATACTTCCAGCCTCTGGCTTTGTGACACTAAAACCAACACCCCAATGAATATCCTTTTCATTGCCATACGACCAACCGATGCCGAAGTCCGGACAACTTTTACATTCTCCATAAAAGTGATAGATGTTACCTCCACTCGCAATCCCGATACAAGAAAAACCACAGATAATGAGAAATATACTCATTTTTAATAACGTCTTCATGCTAATTCCCGAAACAGTTTTATTTCAGCAACCTCTGCCACTCCTGATGAAATATGTCATGGATCTGCACGAAATTTGGGCAGGACTGGTCCCTGGTCCTAGTACCCGGAGTTAAAGGGTCGTAGGAGACTGAAAAGGTCCGATGTCACGAAATTTACCAGATGTGATGTCCCGACCCCCCCTTAGCTACTAGGGTGGGCTTCGCGTGGTGATGATTTAAACCTTTCTCTCCTGATCAGAGACCACAAGTGACAGTTAAACGTGCTGCAGGCTCTCTCCTTTGAACAAATCCGGATCAGCCCGGATGGTCGGGAGGGGTGGATCCGGAGGAGTCACCCAGGAGGATGATCATTAGTGGGAGCCCTGACACATCTCCCAACTGGATCGGATCCGGGGAATGAGGGAGATCCGAATGTTGCGGACGTGCAAATTCAGCCAGTCTCTTCATCCAGGAGTAAGACCGTCCGCCACGACACCCTTCCTTCCTCCACTGCTTTCCTGATCAGCGACTGCTCTCGCGAGAGCTTTCCCTTTCCCGTCTTCACCTCGACAAGCACGACATCGATCGCCTCCCCTTTCTCATCCTTCGCATTCGTATAGCCGTCGAAGACGACGAAATCGATCGGGTTGCCGATGAACCGTGCATCGGCCGGCGGGTACGGGAACTCAGGCAGGAGCGGCGCCATCTGCTCCGAGATCTTTCCCTTGAGAGTGGACCGCGAGCGGTCGACAGCGTCTTTCCGGATAGCGCCCGTACATTCCAGCTTCCAGCGCTCGAGGTCGGTTCTCGCCCGCTCTT
>JAJRBP010000310.1 GCA_028679405.1 Methanoregulaceae archaeon
CACGGGAGCGGGCGGCGCGGTGACGAAGTCCATCGGCCCCCGCCCGAACCCAGGGCACCCTGGACCATGCCTCGTCGACACCGGCAACGGGCTGATCAACGCGATGGGCCTCCCGAACCCGTCGAAGGAGTTCCTCCGCGAGATGGAGGGCTCCGAAAAGCTCCCGCTGGTCGTGAGCGTCTACGGGGGGAGCCCCGAGGAGTTCGGGACGGTCGCAGGATGGTTCGCCGGCCGTGCCGCAGGGTTCGAATTAAACCTCAGCTGTCCGCATGCCGAAGGATTCGGGGCCGCGCTCGGGACGGACCCGGACACCGTGGAGGCCTGTACCCGTGCGGTGAGCAGGCTGGGCATGCCGACATGGGTGAAACTCACCCCGAACGTGACCGATATCACTGCATGCGGTATCGCGGCCGAGCAGGGCGGTGCGAGCGCGATCGTCGCGATCAACACGGTGAGGGCGATGCGGATCTCCACCGGGCTCCGGCGGCCTGTCCTCGGGAACCGTTTCGGCGGGCTCTCCGGCCCACCGATATTCCCCATCGCGGTCCGTTGCGTGTACGAGTTGTACGAGTCCTGCCGGATCCCGGTCATCGGGTGCGGCGGGATACGGACCGCGGACAATGTTCTTGAGATGATGATGGCAGGTGCTTCGGCAGTCGAGATCGGGAGCGCCGTCCTCAGGGACGAGGAGGTGTTCCGGCGGATCGCAGGCGACCTGTACGGGGAGGGCGGGCTTGAGCCGGCCGGGATCATCGGGTGCGCACATGAGTGAAGAGCTTCCCACGGTTGTGGAGATAACCCGGGTCGTCGAGGAGACTCCTTCGGTCCGGACTTTTTACTTCGACCACAGGTTTTCGTTCATCCCCGGTCAGTTCGTGATGGTCTGGGTCCCCGGGGTGGACGAGGTGCCGATGGCGCTCTCCTCGGGCGATGCCATAACCGTGCAGCGCGTCGGCGATGCGACCGGTGCCCTTTTCAAAATGAGGGCCGGAAGTCGTCTCGGTATCAGGGGACCGTTCGGGACCGGCTTTCCCAGGGACGGGGGCGTGCTCGCGGTGGCGGGCGGGGTCGGTGCCGCCCCACTCATGCCGCTCGTCCGGGAGGGGCTCGTAAAGACATTTCTCCTCGGGTCAAGGACGAGCTGCGAGCTTCCGTTCGCCAGGGAGATCCCCGAGTACACCAACCTGCACGTATCGACCGATGATGGTTCGCAGGGGTACCATGGATCGGTAGTGGATCTAATGGCAAAGTACAGGTTACGGGAGTACAAAAGGATCTGTACCTGCGGGCCGGAGCCGATGATGGCTGCGATATGGAAATTGCTCGAGAACGCAGGGATCACGGACCGCGGTGCCTTCAGCCTCCACCGTTACATGAAGTGCGGGATCGGAGTCTGCGGATCGTGCTGCATCGATCCGTCTGGCGGCAGAGTATGCAGGGAAGGGCCGGTATTTTCAGGAGATTCACTCCGCGATTCCGAATTCGGGCATTACAGGAGGGGTCCGTCAGGAGAGCGGGATATCGTATGGGATCGTCAGCCGTAAGCCGGCATTAATGTCAAACCCTCCATTTCCCTGTATAATCAACACAAAACAGCCGGATTCGGCCGAAAAACAAAAAGAAAGCTATTAATAAGACCACAAAGGATTTTTATTTGGACCTATACGGGAACTGGACTATGGTCATTGGTATAGGTAGGATTTCATGAGAGGTGTGTAAAAAATGGTATTTCATCCACCAGTCGCAATCGTCGCGAAAGCGGGCGATGCCGGTAAGTACAAGGTAGGACTGCCGGCCTGGAACATGATCATGAGAGGTTTCATGTCCGGCGCCTATATCGCCATGGGAGGTGCCCTTGCAACCGTATGCAGCACCGGCATTATGGCAACTGATGCAGCGCTGAGATATGGAACTGCAAGTGCAGGTTTCTCGCAACTCATCCTGGGAGCAGTGTTCCCTGTTGGGCTTATCATCACCGTGCTGACGGGTGCCGAACTCTTCACCGGTGACGCAATGCTCGCCCCGATGGCTGCATTCATCCACAAGGTCACCTGGGCCCAGGTCATCAACCTCTGGATATGGGTATATATCGGGAACCTGATCGGGTCCCTCGTGTTCGCGTACATCATGGCGAATGGTCCATGTATCTCGGTCGATGCTGCAGGCGCCGTTTCAGTTTCCGCTTTCGGAACGCGTGCAGTCGCGATAGGAATCGCGAAGACCAGTTACTTCGGTGCCATGGGCATGTGGTCCGCATTCCTGAAGGGCGTAGCCTGTAACTGGCTCGTCAACCTCGCCATCCTGCTCGGTATCTGTGCAGATGACCTGGTTGGGAAGTTCTTCGGGATCTGGTTCCCGATCATGGCCTTCGTCTCGACAGGGTTCGAGCACTCGATCGCCAATATGTACTTCATTCCTGCAGGGATCCTGACCCAGGCGTACGGGGCGACTAATGCGAACCCGGCCGTCCTCAACTGGGTGACGATGTGGACGAACAACGTCATCATTGTCACTATCGGTAACATCGTCGGAGGAATGTTCTTCGTCGGTGTTATTTACTGGGTTGCGTTCCGGAAAGAGATCGCAGCACTCAAGTAGAGCTGAATGAAGATCGGAACAGTCAATGTGAGGATTTCAATCGTCGCGGTCGCGGTGGTTGTCTTCTTCGCAATTTTTTTATCGTTTGCTTATCTGACGACAGGAGACCCGAACATTCTTCTCTGGGGCATTCCATGTCTTGTCCTGCTTCTTGTCATCCCGATAGGGCTCAACTACATGAGCCAGAGCCAGTACCAGGCGATAGAGCCGGTGTACCAGGCCGAGGCGAAGAACGTCCGCATCAGGATGATAAATGACTCGCTGCTCAACAAGCCGGTCAGGATCGAGGGAGTCGTCGAGCGTTCATATTTCCAGTTCTTGAACCGCCCGCAGTTCCTCGTTGCCGACAGGACCGGCGAGATCTCGGTCAAGATGTTCACCACCCCGAAGGAGGAGATCCGGAAGGGCGATGTGGTCGAGGTCGTGGGCATGGTGATAAAGCGGTACGTGATCACGGGCGACCCGGTGATCAACTGTGTCTCAATTCGCAAGATAAGCAAAAAAATCGAGGCAATGAAGGATACCTCGAAGGATTGAACAATCCTTTCGGTATACCTCCTGTATTCCCCCGGCGGTGATGTTCCTGGAGAAACGGGTTCTCCTTGTCCTCGCGGCCGCTGTCGTTCTCCTTGTCTCTGCCGCATTCACGTTTTTGCTCCGCGATGACGGGCTGCCGCTCGTCTTCCTGGTATACGACTCCGAGGAGGGCGACCTCTCTTACACCGACAACGCACTCCGGGGCCTGCTGGCAGCCGCGAACGAAACGAAGTTCAGGCACAGGGTGTTCGTCCTGCCTGAACGCGACCTGTTTCGCCGCCAGATCGCGGAGAGCAGTGGGCCGGAGAGACCTGGCCTGGTGATCACGGTCGGGTATAACTTCGCGGAAAGCACGAGGCAGTGGGCCGAAGAGAACCCTGACATCAGCTTCCTCGCGATCGACCAGTCATCTTCCGGTGCGAAGAACGTGAGAGCAGAAGAGTTCACCGCGTATGGATCGAGTTACCTTGCCGGGATCCTCGCGGCGAATGCAACGAAGACCGGCCGGGTTGGGATCGTCCTCGGGGCACCCTCGACCGTACTTGATAGTTTCCTGGCCGGGTACCGCGACGGTGCCGGCCGATCGGTCGCGGTCGACGTGAAGTACATCGCCAACGATACGAGCGGTTTCATGGACCCGGACCGGGCAGGGGAGATCGCCGCCTCGATGTACCTGAACGGGACCGATGTGATCTACACGGTGGCAGGCTTCTCCGGCACGGGCGCCATCCGTGAGGCGGAGAAGGCACCCGGCAGGTATATCATCGGCGTAGACTCCGACCAGAGCGGACTTGGGCCTTCGGTGGTCCTCGCGTCGGCAGTGAAGCGGGTGGATGTAGCCGTACATACCGGTATTGTCCGTTACCTGAACGGGACGTTCACCCCGGGGGAGGAACTCCTCGGTCTCTCGTCCGGGGGGACGGACCTCGTTTTCAACCCTGCATTTTCAGGATTCGAAGAAGGTGTCATGGCAGGGAGAGATGAGGCCGAGCAGGCAGAGGCCCGCTACCTTGCTATACGCGTGACCGGTGGAAACGTATAATCCTGGAGACCCGAATCCTCCATCCGATCGGCACAATTGAGGAAAAACGGACGGTATTCCGGTATGGTTCCCCCTGACTCCTTATCCGGTCGGCTTAATCGAATAAAAACGGACGGCATTCCAGGGTTTGCATCTCACTGACCCCTTATCCGGTCGGCTCAATCGAATAAAAACGGACAGCATTCCAGGGTTTGCTTCTCAATGACCCCTCATCCGGTCGGCACAATCGGAAAAACAAACCGGCATTCCGGACTTTAACTTCACACTGACCCCTTATCCGGTCGGCTCAATGGAGCAACGTGGTGCCATTTCAGCGATATCAGTCTCTTGCTGTCCTTTTTTGTTTTACAGGGAGACGTTGCGGAGAGATCCTGCCCTGATCCAAGACTTGATGAATGATCCGGGCACATGAAACCGGCATGGACAAACGGGCAGCTCTTATGGGCCTCTCCATTTTCGTGATGGTCTTCGCCGTCATCATCCTGGTACTGCGCTTCCCAGGCCTTGGCGGCGCCCCGATTCCGCTCTCCGGAGTCGAAGTGAGGTCGTATAACGGGCAGAATCTTTCGTCAGTGAACGATTTCCGGGAAAATTCCATCAGGGGAGTCCAGCACGTCAACATCACCGACTACAGGCTGACCGTCACCGGCCTTACTGACCGGACTCTCAACTACACATACGACGAGATCCTCGGGAAATATCCCCATTATTCAAAAGTGATCACCCTCTTCTGCGTCGAAGGCTGGGACGCGACGATCCTGTACGATGGCGTCCTTGTCCGGGACCTCATCGCTGACGCCGGCCCCGATCCCCAGGTCACCACCGTTGTTTTCACTGCGGTTGACGGGTACACCACCGCGTTCCCGCTTTCGTACTTCACCGAACGGGACATCCTCATGGCTTACCGGATGAACAACGTCACGATGCCTGCCGAAAGGGGTTACCCGTTCCAGCTTGCGGCAGAGGAGAAGTGGGGGTACAAGTGGATCAAGTGGATTACCAGGATCGAGCTCACCGACGAACAGTCGTACCGCGGATACTGGGAAGAGCGGGGTTATTCCAACGACGGGGACCTGAGCAACGGCTTCTTCGCACCGTGAACCGACGACTTGCTCCGGG
>JAJRBP010000206.1 GCA_028679405.1 Methanoregulaceae archaeon
ACTACCACCACGAACGGCATCCTTAACTTATTACACGGTGACCTTTTTCCAGAGAGGCAGGATCAATGGTGCGCATGGCAGGGCAGGTGAAGTACCCGGAACTACAGAAGACCGTTGGAAAGATCTCATGGACCGTGGTACTGGCGGTTGTCACAGCCCTGGCCTGGGTTGCCCTCCCCACGTCTGCGGTCGATCTGCCGGATGCGGATTTCACCGCGGACGTTACCTCGGGCGATGCTCCGCTCGCCATTTATTTCACCGACACGTCGACCGGTGACCCGGTGACGTGGGCCTGGTCGTTCGGGGACGGCGGGTCAGCCATCACGCAGAACCCGGTCCATACTTTTGTAACTCCGGGGACATACTCGATCACCCTCCAGATACGGACAAGGGGAGGCATGTCCGACCAGGAGTTCAAGACCGGCTACATCACGGTCACAGACCCGGACAGGCCCACGGCAACTCCGACCGGGACCACGACTTCGTCGGGGACGACAGTCCTGAACGCGTCGTTTTCGGGAACACCCCTCTCCGGGGGGAGCCCCCTCGATGTCACGTTCACCGATTCTTCCACCGGATCGCCGGACACGTGGTCCTGGGACTTCGGGGACGGCCAGCAGAGCAAACAGCAGAACCCTTCCCACACCTACTCAGTCCCCGGCAGGTACTCGGTCTGGCTGACCGTGTTCCGCGACAACGACAAGGATGTCGAGAAAAGAATGGATTATATCACCGTCACCGAGGGATCTGTCGTAACCGGGGGAGCGACCCCGGCAGTCAATAAAACGCAGGGTGAGATGATCCTGATAATCGAAACCCCCGGACCAAGATCCACGTCAACCTCATCGTTAACCCGTCCGCCGACCACCAGGGAGACCGCGACACAGCCCACGTCCAGGTCCACGACGGCAGCTCCTCCTGCCGCCGCACCGTCAGCCCAGAACGGGATAATTGTCCCCCTCGTGATCGTGGTGATCATCGGCTCTGTCCTTGGAGCGGCAGTGATCTTTTACCAGTCGAGGCAAGTGGACGAGCTCGACTGACATTACACTTCTTTCTTGTGTTCTTTCGCGAATGCAGGAAAAGCGCGGACAACATATCTGCCATAAAAGGGGGAATTTTTAAAAAGGGGACCGGATCTGGGGACCGGGGATCATGTCAGGGGGAAGACCTCCTCCCTGCCGTCCGGCCGGGAGACGACGTTCGCGATCTTTTCCCAGCGGGAACCATCCGGACCTGTTCCAACCCGCAGGATATCGTACGAGGCAAGCTCCCGGTCTCCCGCGGCATTCAGGGCGAGGCTTGAGCTGACGCCGTCATATGTTTTCATGTGCTCCATGAGCGTTCCTTCGATCCGGTCCGGGCCGGCACCGGCAGGCATCCGTTCATTCACCGATGCGACCACCCACAGGACATCGTAGAGCGCGATCGCCATCCCGTCCGGATCGCGCCCCAGGCGGTCCCGGATACGGGCAATAACCGGGCTGTCCGCATTCACAGGAGGAATCCCCCATGCCGTGCCCGCAAAACCGGTCTTCGCGGCGAACCGTGCGGCAGGAGTCGTCCCGGTGAGCCCGGGATCCCCGGCGTTCCCGTCGCACCCGAACCACCTTACCCGGGAGAGGTTCGGATACGACGCCGCACCGGTCATGACCGGAACGATCTCCCCGAACGAGACGACAAAAACCCCGGTCCGGTCTGCCCCGTGCATCCCGATTGCACGCCCGACTATCGCATCCAGCGTGGCGATCGTCTCATTGAAATCAGTGATCCCGGGATCATACCTGACTCCGTCGGACATCGCTCCCCCATGGTCCGGGAGCGAATCCCGGGTCGCGTTCACGAGGCCGTCACCCCAGGTGTCGCCCCGCCAGAGAGGTACGACCGCACTGATCTTCTCCCGTGAAAACCAGGATGCGAGGACCCTCCCCTGGGAAGTGTCGTCGGAAACGACCCGGTAGACCGAGTCCCCGGGTATCGCGAGCGAGGGCGCCGTACTCCCGGTGGTGATCACGATCATCCCGTTCGCATCGGTGTACTCTTTCATCGCCTGGATCTCAGCGCTCGTGACGTACCCGATGATGAACCTGCGCCCGTCCGCATGGACCTGCTTCGCGAGCGCAAGGGAGGTCGCCGGGTCGGTCCCCGTATCGTAGAACGCCACGCGGATCCGGTATTTCGATCCGGTGTCGCGGTAGTACGCGTTGATGTCGTCCATGGCGACACAGAGCGCCGCCTTGTGGGATTCCCCGAACTGGGATGCGACACCAGTGATCGGAAGGAAGGCGTCCACGACGTCCTCGCCCTGGGGGGTCTCCATTCCAGGGGACTTACCGGTGGTGCACCCTGCGAATAAAACTGCAGAGAGAAGGATCAGGCAGAGAAGAAAGCGGGCGGCGGGACACTCCATACCAGAACTCTTTCCATCAGGTACTAATGCTTTTCGAGTTTTTCCGGACGGGAGGATCTGAGGTCTCCCACGGACAGGAGATGGTCATGTCCCGAACAGGAACCTGTGCCAGGTTATTCTGCAAATCCCCTGCGGGATCACGCATCCTGATCCCGACCTCGTGAAAGTTCCCAACACACCTGTAACTTGGTTTTATTCCGATCCGCCGGAGTTCTGACTGCCGGCCTGCCCGGCTGACGATATTTTATATTCCCCGCCATCCATATCCGCAACTCCCATGAGAAAGGTTATCGCATATATCGCGACAAGCCTCGACGGTTTCATCGCCCGCCCTGACGACGACGTCTCCTGGCTCGACCCGTTCAACGCGGGCGGGGAGGACTATGGATTTGCGGATTTTATGAAAACCGTCGGTACGGCGGTGATGGGTGCCCGGACATACGAGCAGTCGCTCGCCCATCCCGAACGGCTTCTTTCCGGGGTGAAGAATTATGTCCTCACCTCCAGGTTTCTCCCTCCCGCTCCCGGTTCAGAAGTGGTGTTCTGGCACGGTCCCCTCACCGGCCTCGTCAGGAAGATCCGGGCCGAATCGAAGAAGGACATTTATATCGTCGGTGGCGGCCGGGTGATCTCCCGTTTCCTTGACGAGGGGCTGATCGATGAGATCTGGCAGTTCGTCGTCCCCGTGCTCCTGAAGGAGGGGATCCCGCTGTATACAGGGCTACGGGAGGAGGTCTCCCTGCAGCTCGTCGAAACGACGCCGTACAGTACGGGGATCGTGAAATTGCGGTATCAACCTGTAAAGAGCACCCGGGAGAGAAGCTGATTACTACTCGCGCCGGAACTTTCCCGATGCCCGGCCACCCGGGAATATGCCAGGACCGGTGCCCTGTGATCGGAAAAATGCGCAGATTACCTGGATAAAACCGGATCCGGCCCGTCGCCAGGACCTTCTTCCGGTTTCCCCGGTCGGAACGGGCGGATCGTCAAAAAAAGATTGGGTCCCGGCTACCAGGCCGGGACTGCCTGCCCGGACCGC
>JAJRBP010000202.1 GCA_028679405.1 Methanoregulaceae archaeon
CTCCCTTCCAGCCTGACCAGATCGTGATCGAACTACCTGTCGAAGGCCCGGAACGGCGGTCGAGGTGGAGAGGGACCTGTTTCCCGGTGGTGCCTGATAATGCCTGAATCGCCGCTTCTGCCTGGCGGGCTGCCACGTGGTCGGGCAGATTGGAGGAGCAGGAACAGATGCCCTGACCGTTCTCCGCTGCCGCCATCCCGATGCGGCTGACTGCTGCCTTGTTCACCACCACTGATACGGCGCCTCCACCCTGCGGGTAATACCCCCTCCGGTCGATCTCCAGTTCGATCCTGGCACCATGCGCCCGGAGGGCTCCTGCGAGGAGATGTTCCAGGTAGTCGATCGTCGGGCTGCGGGGCACCTCCGTCCCTCCGGTCACGTGGATCGAACCGCCGGCGTGCAGCGCGACGGGAAGCCATGCCTGCAGAACGAGCGGGATGCTGCCGGCAGTCCCCACGTCGACGGAAATATCGGCGGAAGCGATCGGCCCGGGCCGGAAGGTCAGTTCCCTGCTCCCGACAGACAGGCCGGTACATTCGGCCTGGCAGAGCAGGGCGACTGCACGGATGGCCGCGACATGCTGGGCGGCGAGGCCCGGGCGCTCCCTTCCCGCCCTGATGGATGAGATGTCGACCGGCGTTCCTGAAAGAGCGGACAGGGCGACTGCAGACCTCACCAGCTGGCCGCCGCCCTCGAGCATGGAACCGTCGATCTTCAGCATGACCTGAGAGCAGCCGCAATCGCCTGTGCGGCCGAGTACCTGCTGCACCCCCGCTCGCAGGTATCGCTGCAGGCGACGTCCCTGACACCTGCAGCCCGGAGCCTTGCATACGCACCGCCGGCAAGCACTCCGTGAACGCACGCCGCATGGACGTTCTTCGCCCCCTGCTGGTAGAGGAGTCCTGCCGCGGTCGATATGGTCCCCCCGGTCGAGATGATATCATCGACGATCACGACGTCCCGGCCACTGGCATCGATCGTTTTTTCAGCCATCCTGACCTCTTCTCCCGAGAGGCGGGTCTTGTCGAGGTGGTCGCTGTCCCAGCCGCCAGCTGCCGCGACCTCACGTGCGAACGCGGAAGCACCGTCGTCGGGTGCCAGGATGAGCGGGTGCTCGAGGTCCATTCCCCCGATGTACCTGCCGAGGTCGGTTGCGAGGGAAAGGTTCACCGCAGGGACCTCGAAATGGCAGAGGACGCCTTCGTCGTGGATGTTGACCGAGAACAACTCGGCTACCCCCCGCGAGAGCACCTTGGCGACCGCCCTGGCCGACAGCGGCTCCCCGGGCTGGAACCGTTTGTCCTGCCTCGCATATCCCATGTACGGGACCACGAGCCTGTTCCACGAGGAATCACAGGCGTCGACCAGGAGAACCAGCTGAACGAAAGCCTCCGGAGAGGTGACGGACCCCACGATCACGGTCTCCCCGTCGAGCGGACCGGTCCGGAGGTACAGCTCCCCGTCAGGGAACCGGGTGAACTTCACATCCACCAGGCCGGCCCCGAGTGAATCGGCGATACGTGCCCCGAGGATCTGCGAGGATTCTGTGCAAACGACCTTCATCTATGCTACCTCATGCTGAAAGTACTTAAACCATCATGCAGTAATGATATCATAACTTTAACAGGAGAAGAGGTAAATCTGACGATGGAAGCGGCAAACGGTGACGCGGTTGCATCCGAGGAGAAATCCATGGAAAATATTTCCGAAGAGAACCCGGAGAATTTTTCCGAGGAGAAATCCGAGGAGAATATATCGGGTGAGGTCACCGTCGACACCTCGTCGCAGATCGAGGTGCCGGCGAGCCTGATCGACCAGGTCATCGGCCAGGAGCGGGCGGTGGAAGTGGTCAGGAAGGCTGCCGTCCAGCGAAGGCACGTGATGATGATCGGCAGCCCCGGGACGGGCAAGTCGATGCTTGCGAAAGCGATGGCAGAGCTCCTCCCGAAAGAGGAGCTCCAGGACATCCTCGTCTACCCTAACTCCGACGACAACAACAACCCTATCGTCAGGACTGTTCCTGCCGGCAGGGGCAAGGAGATCGTCGCTGCCCACAAGGCAGAAGCCAGGAAGAAGATCCAGTTCAGGAACACCCTGATGATGCTCCTGATCGTCGGTGTCTTCGGCTACGCGGTGATCGTCGGGCAGCTCCTCATGGGGATCCTGGCCGCGGCTTTCCTCTTCATGGCGCTGCGGTACACGACACCGAGGGAGGAGTCCATGGTCCCGAAGCTGCTCGTGACGAACGATGCCACTGCTACCGCGCCTTTCATCGACGCCACCGGCTCCCATGCCGGGGCGCTCCTCGGCGACGTGCGCCACGACCCGTTCCAGAGCGGGGGGCTCGAGACGCCGGCACACGACAGGGTCGAAGGCGGGGCGATCCACCGTGCACACGGCGGCGTCCTCTTCATCGACGAGATCAACACGCTCACCCCCCACTCCCAGCAGAACCTGCTCACGGCTCTCCAGGAAGGAGAATTCCCGATCACCGGGCAGAGCGAGCGTTCGAGCGGTGCCATGGTCCGGTCGGAGCCGGTCCCGTGCCGGTTCGTCATGATCGCCGCAGGGAACATCGATGCCATCCAGGGGATGCACCCGGCGCTCCGTTCCCGTATCCGTGGGTACGGCTACGAGGTCTACATGAGCGAGAGCATGGAAGACACCCCCGAGAACCGGGAGAAGTTCATCCGCTTCATCGCCCAGGAAGTGAAGAAGGACGGGAAGATCCCGCATTTCGACAGGGGGGCGATCGCGGAGGTCATCAGGGAGGCGAGAAGGCGCTCGAACCGGAAGGGCCACCTTACCCTGAAGCTCCGTGACAT
>JAJRBP010000037.1 GCA_028679405.1 Methanoregulaceae archaeon
TCTTCGGACAGTGTGCCAGGGAGGCGACCAGGTCCCTGAAAGTGGGAGAGATCCTCATGCTGGAGAACGTCCGGTTCAACGCCGAGGAGAACCTGACGTTAAAGGCTGAGGAGGCGAAGAAGACTCACCTCGTCCGGAAACTCGCCTCGATGGCAGACCTCTTCGTGAACGACGCGTTCGGTACTGCCCACCGGTCCCAGCCGACGGTGGTAGGACTTCCGCTCGCGATGCGATCGGCAGGAGGCCTCCTGATGGAACGTGAAGTCTCGACCCTCTCCCGTGTCTTCTCGGGGGCCCCGAGACCTGTCACCATGGTACTCGGCGGCACGAAGGTTGACGACTCGATCGCCGTCGCCGCCCACGTCCTCGAGCACGGGATCGCAGACCAGGTGCTTGCGATCGGCGTCGTCGCGAACGTATTCCTGATGGCAGCAGGGTATGATATCGGCACTCCTTCGGCACAGCTCATCCACCAGCTGAAGTATGACCACGAGATCGACCGGGCAAAGCACCTCCTCGCCTCGTACAGGGACCGGATCATCGTCCCTGACTGGGTTGCGGTCCGGGAAGGGAACAAGCGTACCGAGTACCCGGTAAGTGCAATCCCGAAGGATGCACCCGTGCTCGACCTGGGGATGGATGCGCTCGACACCCTGAAACAGGCGCTGAAATCATCCGGGACCGTCGTTTTCAACGGTCCGGCAGGAGTCTTTGAGGACCCGGACTTTGCAACCGGTACGTTCGAACTCCTGAAGGCGGCATCGAAGGTGGAGTTCTCGGTGATCGGAGGCGGCCATACGGCGGCGGTGATCGAGAAGCTCGGGATCGAGAAGGACTTCACCCATATCTCGACCGGCGGAGGGGCATGCATCGAGTTCCTGACCGGTAAGAAACTCCCCGCGGTCGAGGCGCTCGAAGAGTCAAAGAAGAGGTTCGGGTAGCGGACCCGGGACCTTTGTTTTCCGGAAGGTGCGAACGGCCTGGGAGTTATCTTTTCCATTTCCCGGAATATAGAAAATGTCCGGATTGTCCAGACTCCGGGTGTTGAATCCATGACCTTCCTGCCCCAACATTGAAATACTCGATCCGCCCTAGGAGTCCGGGATGGTGAATGGAGATGTCGTACCGTGTTTTGCTTATTGTAATGGTTTTTGCAGTCGCGCTCATTGCCCCCCCGGTGAGTGCCGTCGTGAATATCATTAGTCCCGGGGATGTCGTGTTCATCGGTGAAGAAGGACTGAACGTGACGGCAGCAGTACCCCGTGGGTATACCCAGATCGCGTGGTTTGCGCCCGGGAGCAGGCCTTCCTTCGATGTCCCTACAACGGTCCTGACAATCGGGGACAAGTCGGCCTACTATATCTCCCCGGCAGAGTTCCTCACCAATACAGGTCCATGGTACCTCTGGAACAGGACCGCAGGATCGATCGCATTTTATGTCGAGGTCCCGACGGCGGCCGTCCGTATCCGTGACCAGACATCCGGCACGGACGTGACCGGAATGGTGATCCCGGTCGGGAATCTCGCATCGTTCCGGGTCGAGACCAATCTCGTGCCGGTCACAGGACGGCGGGGTTATAATCCGGCGACCGACGGGGTGATCACTCTCAGGGTAACCTCCCCGGCAGGTTCTACCTTTACCTCGCTGGCCGGCCCTGGCGGGACATCCCGCGGCCTCGAGCGGCTGAACGTGAACGCGAGCCCGTGGTACTGGGTGCCCCCGGGACAGCCGGACGGGTGGGATACAGGCGCATTCGATCCGAATGGCGCCCGGCGGTACCAGTCGGGGACCTACACGATAGGGATCGAGTATACCGTGAACCGGTTGCAGGACAACCTCCCGGGTGTGCACGGAATCTCAATTCCCGCCTCACAGGCAGTCACAATTACCTCCGGCGCCCTCAGACTCTCGGGGCCCGGCGATCCGGTCACCAGGGGGAACAGGTTCGTGACGACGATCACCGGCCTCCCGAATACCGGGTATTACCTCTGGGTGAAGGGTTCCGGCCAGATGAGCGGATCGCCGGGAGACCAGCCACCCCTTGTCACTGCCGCCCAGTCAGGAGTGGATTCCGATCTGATGAACGGTCCTTATCCCATCGGATCGTACCAGTTCCAGGGTGGGAACGGGCGTACAATAAGGGACGACGTGCCGGGAGCCCCGTTCCAGGGGACCTACTATTACGCCTTCGTGACGACATCCTCTGCAGGGACGAGGACGGTGGAATGGACGACCTCGAAGGACACCCGCGACCGGAGTTATACCATTCATGTCGAACGGAGGTCAGGGACCGGTGCGCAGACCGATGAGGTCACATTCCGGGTTGTGAAAGGCTCGGTGACGGTCGTGGCGGGGCAGCCAGTCTCTGCGTATATCGGGGAGGAGGTCGACCTGTCGGGGAAGAACACCGAGACCGATACCACGTATCTCTTCATCACCGGCCCGAACCTCCCCGGGGGCGGCGGCCGCCTCACGGACCCGAGAATTCCGGTCGCGGACGGGAATCCCTCGACCTTCACGAGCACACCTGTCGGGAGCGACAACACCTGGGAGTACACCTGGGACACGGCGAATACAGGGATAGATGCAGGCACCTACACGATCTTTGCCACGAGTTCGCCGAGGAGCCGGGACTTCCTCTCGGCAACAGAGTACAGCACGACGACTGTCAGGCTCGCAAGAGGATATATCGGCGCGACAGGCCAGAGCGCACAGTCGGTCGCACAGGGCGATGTCCTTCACATCACCGGTATCGCCACCGGAAGCCCCCAGTCGGGGGTCGCGATCTGGATCTTCGGGAGAAACACCTACCTCTACCGTACGGTCGATGTGAACAGCGACTCGGGCTTCGACTACGAGCTCCCGGGGGGAACCACGTCGGATCTTGCATCAGGACAATACCTCGTTTTTATCCAGCATCCGATGTACAACGGCCAGTTCGACGTATACCCGGACCCGACCGGGACCACGGTGCTCGGGGAGTACCCGGTCCGGGGCTCCATCATCTTCCGGGTTGCGGGGCCGGGGAGTCTCCAGGGCCCTGATGCAGCCGAGGCACTCAGGCATGCACTTGACTCGCCCGCGATCGACGACACCTACACGAAGCTTTCGTTCTTCGTTGCAAATCCCGACATCACTATCCATCCCTTCGGCCAGGTCATTACGGGAAGGCCGTTTTCGATCAACGGTACCACGAACCTTGCCTCCGGAGATCGCCTGCTCGTGCAGGTGTACTCGTCAAGCTTCGGGCCGACGCCGAAATCCAGTGGCGGAGGATTCTCGGGGATCTCCGGAACGGTCGTGGTACAAAAGGGACCTGGAGATGTGAACACATGGGCATTCGATACCACCGCCGCCGGACTTCCCCCTGACGAGTATATCGTTACCATTTCCGGCGTCGAGGTTTCGGTGAGCGCAAGCACTACGCTCGATATCGTTCCGGTACCGACGCCCACTCCGACCCCGACTCCAACGCCCTCCCCGACGGCGAATATCACGACCACGGTTCCCACGACAATCCCGACGACAACTCCGACACCGGCCCCCGGGTTCGATGCCGGACTGGCATTCGCCGGAATCCTGATCTCTCTCGCATCAATCGTCCTGTGGAAGCGGAAGCGGTGAGAATCGGATTATACTTCTCACTGCTTTTTTGGATTTTATTCCGGAAACAAAGGATTTTCGTGTAGTAAACTGCCAATCATGATTTTAACCGGATTCCTCTGAAAACTATTGCAGGAGATGGTCCGTAGTGAAGTGACAGTTACTCTTCTGCAAAAAAAAGTGGGATGCAGCCCTCAGCTTACGAGCCCGAGAGACTGGAGTACTTCGTTGAGGGACGAGTTTCCCGCCTGGTACATCAGGTTCGCCTGATTTTCCAGGTTGTTCGCGTTGTACCAGTCGTTTGCCTGGGCCGCATGGGTGGCATCGAGATAGAGCTGGCATGACCGCAGCACCTGGGGAACCATGCTTTCGGCAAGCGCGATCTGTGCTTTTATCCCATCGGGCGCGGTTCCGCTCGCCTGCGAGTAATAATCCCCGGCATTCAGAAAGTGGGTCCTCGCAGCGGAAAAGCTGTACTCGGTATCTGCGAGGATCGTAACGACTTCAGGTGAGACCCCCTGTTTGACCATCGCATTGTGGAGGGAGTCCCTTCCCGACTGTATTGCTGCCCGCCCCTGGATGATCTCTGAATTCCCCCGGTCGATCCAGGCAGAATAATCCATCGAAGGGGTTGCCGGTGGCTGGGTCGGGACACCCGTCGGAGGGGTCGTGACCTCGGGAGTCTCGGTCTGTTGCGTACACCCTGCGGAAAGGACGAGGAGGACTGCTATCATAAGAATGCATATAAATTTTTTCATATT
>JAJRBP010000239.1 GCA_028679405.1 Methanoregulaceae archaeon
TCATACGATGGCAATGATGCACTCATGCAGGTCTGGATTTAAAAAACTTTCATTCATGATTTTAGATATTATAAAAAAGATAATTAATCTATGATTATCCCTATAATATATAAAGAACAATAACAAGGCTTTTTATACTTTTGATGGGGGTTTATCCTATTGTTCCAAACTTCATACATGGCATACCGAAGGGATGAGTGAACGACTGATGATGGAGGAGATGTGATATGAAAGGAAAATCGCTCTTACGAATGGTATTTCTCCTGGTGGCTTTCGCCTGCCTGATCTATGCAGTCAGTGCGGCATCGGAGGATACGCATTCGGATAATGCCACGACGAACACGACACCTGTCGTCAAAACCCAGGCGGTGAATAATTCGGTGAACCAGACGCCGACCGCCCCGCAGAGATCCAACATTGCACGGCCCACAGCCAGTGCGACCGCGACTACGACGCCGTCCGCAACCGATGCGGCCGAGATCAATGCGAGGGGAAATATCCCTATCGTCGGACCGTCCGGGAGAATCGTGCATTACACGCTGTACGCGAATGACGGGTATATAAACCGGGCTGCCGGGCTTGTCGGGACGAACGACACGACCGCCATCGGCTCGTGGCCGAACCCAATCTATATCTGGGGGTTCAGCGATATTGACCCGAATGTAGCGGGCAATGCATTCACCGTTCCGCCGGGCGCTTACCCACCGGTTGTCGGGGGCCCGGTCGGGAACGCGAAGTTCCCGGCCCCTGTGATCGAGGCCAATGTCGGGGACGATGTCTACATAACGCTGCATAATCGCGGATTCTACCAGACCAAACAAGGTGTCCAGGACGACCACTCGCTGCACCTGCATGGTATCCATGCCCAGGCACAGTACGACGGGTTCCCCGAGACAGCCGGTGGTTACACGGAGCAACTCAGGTACTTCTGGGAGGAGCCCTGGTACCTGGCGCTGAGCCCGTCTGCCGCTTCGAGGGATGACGACGCTGCGTGGAATGCACTCACATCTGCCCAGCAGCTGAACTTCCTGCGGACGAACACACCGTTGATACGGGCGAACAAGCTCTCCCCCGCCGGCGGCGTGGTGAGCCAGTTCAACACGGGCACCGCCCCGCCCTCCGGGACATTGGGACTCACTGCTCCCGAGGTCGAGAACCTTACCCAGTTTACGTACTACTTCCGCGCAAGCTTTGCAGGTAGTCTAATGTACCACTGCCACGTTGCAGCTGCCGAACATATCCAGCAGGGGATGTACGGAGCACTCGTACTCCGCCCGGCAGACCACAGCCAGACGGTGTACGGCGCGGGGACCGGGACGGATTATGACAAGGAGTATTTCGCCTTCCAGACCGAGATCGACCCGCTCTGGCACTACAACCTGGAACAGGGTGTGGATGCCCCGGTCGGATTTGACCCGTCGACATGGCGACCTCAACTCTGGTTCGTGAACGGACGGACGTTCCCGTCGACTGTATTCCCGTTCGCATACAACACGCCGCTGGCATCTGATCCTTACGGATGCGGTGCACCGGAGCCCTACCCGAAATACAACACGTATATCACCGCGACCCAGGGCCAGAAATTCCTGCTGCGGTATATCAACATGGGATACCAGCCTCACACGTACCATCAGCACGGGTGGCACTTCAAGGTGGTAGGAACAGACGGGTTCAGGTTCCCGATCCCGTACGAGAAGATGACCATGCCGACGCAGTCTGGTGAAACGTACGATGCCATTACCCTGGTAGATCCGGTCTACGGTGTGAATTATCCGGCCGGAGCGCCTCTCGCAGTCGTCAGCTCGCCTCGCGGGCAGACCCAGTGGAGACAGATCTACCCCATCCACGATCACTACGACTACCAGGTGACCACCGCGGGCATCTATCCGGGTGGAGCAGTCATGCTCATCGAAGCAACCGGCGTGCCGGGTGCAGGCAACCCGACATTCGAGAACCCGCACTCGCTCGCTCACGGAGGGGTGGTATTGCCCCCGGCAGTCGAGCCATTCCCGCCGGCACCGGCAACATAAAAGCAATAATTAACCTCCCCCCCAAATTTTTCAGGTAGACTATGGAAAAAAAGTACCTCATCGTGATTGCCGTTCTGGCAGTCGTTGTCCTGGCCGCAGCAGCAGGTTCACTGATCCTCCTCGACCAGATGTCACCGCCGAAGATTATTCGAATAAATGCCCAACTGTCCGGTGACAATGGCACGATGATCGTCATGACCTATTATACCGACAAACCGATCCGCGAGCAGATCACGAACGATCATTTCTATATCGAGATTCCGGAAACGGGGAAAAGACTCGGGGTACGGATGGTCCCGAAGATCGGGATGCTTGCCTCCCAGAGCGTGGGAAGGACCATGGGCTGGGGAGTCATAGATAACGGGCTCCTCGAGGCAACGGAGTATAACCCGGTTACTGTAGTCGTCGGGGATATGAGGATCGAAAATTATATGCTGATCCCGATCACCGGCCCGAAAGCAGGCGATCCAAGGGCAGCACCGCTTAGTATGCCGCCACCTCCGACCATTGGCGGTGGCTCCGGGGAAGGGCCGGTGTTGCCAGTCTGACACCAGGGATGCCTGAATAAAGATGGTCTACCCTTCTTTTTTGAAATGGGCTTGGATAAGATCTGGTATTCTCTTAAGTCCGGCAGTTTCCCTCGCCACGGGAGGGTGTGATTTCCTTACCGGTGAATTACCCGGATTCTCCTTTTTATTTTGAAGCAGGTTTCCGGGAAGAGACCCGCGCCCCCCTTCTGACCAGAAGGTTGTAGGCATCGTGTGCCGGGTTGTAGTGAACGAGAACGCCGTGGATCTCCAGCACTTCTCCATATCCCGATCCAAGAAGCGCCCGGTTCCCGCCGCTCACCTGGTGCCTGGGGAGTATCGCATATACCGGCTTCCCGGCCGTGCCGTCGCAGAGGAGGAAGACGTGATCTCTCCTGTTCCCGAGGTCCCCCGACATCACCGCCGCGACGATGTTGATCTTCCGGCCGACATGGCGCCGGAGCGTCGAGAACCTGGAGAACGGAGCCCCTGGCGAAAGCAGGGGGGCCGAATCTCCCCTGTGATGGTCCCAGGTCAGGATCGCATATGAGTACTTGATATCTGTATTGAGGAACCTGTACATTTCAGAACTTCCGGCCAGCGCTTTCTGGAGCGTGGTCGGGTGGATGGGAGATTTCTCCACGAACGTCCAGCACCGCTCGTTCGTGCACCTTGAACCCCAGAGAAAAATACATGGCCGGTGCAGGGAAAATCCGGATGCGAAAAGTTTCCGGACGGTCTTTCTCAGTTCAATGGAGTTGACCTTGTCTGCCGGTTCCACGATCAGGACAGCCCCCCCTGGGGATAACGATGCGGCGAGATCGCTGACCACTTCTGCCCGTCTTTCAGGTGTGAGACCTTCCATCTCGTTCAGCACGTTCTGGAAGACGATGAGGTCGGCCGGTCCTGGAAGGTCTCCCGCCTTCACTCCCCGTATATCGCAGGCCACGGGACGGGTCACCGTGACGTCTGCCCGTCCCCGGGCGAACCCTTCGACAAGATACCGGTACGCCTCGACCTGCTCCTCCGCACGCTCGATGGAATAGAGGGTCAGTCGGCCTTCGTCGAAACGGCTGAAAAAGTCGATGGCTGCGAGGGAAACGACCCCCGGACCGCTCCCGGCATCCAGTATGGTCATCGTCCTTTTCAGTACCCCGTCGAGCGCCATCTGAAGGAGGAGGTGTTCTGCCTGGAAGAAGTAGACCGGGAAGTGATACGCGAGGTATCCGAGGACACTGTACCCGGACTGGTATCCAATCCTGCGGCCGGCCCCTTCCCGCCAGTAGACATTCTTCTGGGCCATGATTGCGGTCCTGATCCGTTCGAGGACGACCGGATCATCCCACTGCTTCCCGGTCTTTTTCCCGATGTAGAGGTGGACAAGCTCCTCCAGGGACGGGGGAAAGACACCCGCCGCAAGGAACGCATTTGTCCGTCCGATCTCCTCCTTCGAGAGTATCGGTTTTTCCGGAACAGGTTTGGATGTCATGTTGTCACGATACGCCGGATCCTGCATCGGCCGGCTGAGGCTCTCCGGG
>JAJRBP010000277.1 GCA_028679405.1 Methanoregulaceae archaeon
TTCCTTGATGACCTTTATCGCATCGAAGATTCCGGTGTCTTTCTTAAGAGTTATGACAGTGCGGGTCATGATCGTGCTCACCTCGGCAAGCTCGGGATTGTCCCCGCAGAGGCGTGCACCCCGGAGCGCGAGGTCCCGGTCCGTGACGATCCCGACCGGTTTTTCCTTCTCGGTCACCACCACGCACCCGACGTTCTTCTCCTCCATCAGGTTCGCGACAAAGTTCACTGACTCCTCCGGACTGACGCTGATCACGTCCTTGCTGCAGCATTCATAGATTGTCATACCTCATCCTCCGATGGATGAGAAGAGGCGGAGGTTGGATATAAAGGTGTGTAGGGTGGGAGAAGTCAGGCTGGAAAAAATTGCTTTTAATTTCGTAGTCCTGGGAAAAGTAAAGCAGGTCGATCAATGGAATCGTAACAAACTTTTTTATGTCGAATGGGCTATCGGGAGGAGACCGCACAACCGGACAGAATCCCTTCCAGTTCAGGAACGGATCCCGCTACCCGGTTGTTCAGCGCTCCGAGTATGAGGGGATTGTCAAGGCCGGCCATGAGAGAGCGCGAATCCGTTTTGAGACCTATGCAGTCCTTGCCCATTGCATACGCAATTCCAAGCTCAACGCAGGCCCCCTCGTCCGGGACCCTTCCATCGAATATGAAGAGGAGGATGTCTGCTTTTTTTATTTCCGCCAGGTCGAGTTCAAATATCTTCTTCATCGCACGCGACCTCCCCTCATGGTCCAGGACCGAATCGGCAAGAAGGTGCCCGTCCCGCTGCGCCAGGTAGGTGGAATACCCGAGTTTCTCCAGGTAACTGCTCACCTGAAGATTGAAATCGAGTTCTGCCTGGCTGAAGAGAGGTCCGGCGATGTAGATTCTCTTGTTCATCTGACAATCAGGGATGTTATGACCATATTTTTCTTGCGTTATTCACCCGGGAACCTTGAGGGAAGGGAATGGCCTGCCAACCGGTTCTCTCCCATATGGTGAACGGAACGGACCTGCCGCGAAGGGATCACTCACACAATCAACCGCTTCTTCATCAGGTTCACCGCGAGCAGGAAAAATATCCCGGTCACTGCCACCATCCAGACAAGGCTCAGTAAGACCAGCGGAGATGGTGCCCCGAGTGTAATAGCCCGCATCAATGCCACTGCGTGTGTCAGGGGAAGGAACGCAAGGGCAAAGTACTGCAAGAGAACCGGGAGCGTGGAGAGCGGGAAGAACGTCCCACTGACGAGGAACATCGGGGTGATGAAGAGGAAAGACGGGTAGTTCAGCGTGTCGATGCTCGGGGAGATTGCGGTGAAGCACATCGCGATGCAGCTGAAGAGGAGACCTATGAGGAACGCAAACGGAATCGCGAGGATGGAAATCGGCATACGAATCACCCCGAATGCGATGAGTACGGGGAGCATGATCGCGGTATAGATCATTCCCCTGGTCGCGCCCCAGAGTATTTCTCCGGCGATGACCTCCTCGAGAGAGACCGGCGTCGCGATGATCGCGTCGAAGGTCTTCATGTAGTACATCCGGACGTAACTGCCGTACGTGCACTCGAAGAAGGCAGAGTTCATCGCGGAGATGCAGATAAGGGCCGGAGCGATGAACTGGACGTAAGGTACGCCTTCGATCGACCCGATGTAGCCCCCGAGACCGAATCCGATCGCAAGGAGATAGAGTATCGGCTCGATAAACGGTGGCAATGCGTTCACCTTCCAGGTCCTGGAAAACACCACGAGGTTCCGCCGCCAGACCTTCCAGGCGCCGCCCGTGATTTTCGGAATGGAGAAGAGTCCCATGGCAGTCACTCCCGGAGGACCCGGCCGGTCAGCTTGAGAAAGACGTCTTCGAGGTTCGCCGGACGTGCAAGGACCTTTCCCGGGTGGCATTTTTCGAGGAGAGTCCTCGCTACTTCGCGGGCATTGTCAGTGTAGACTTCCACCATGTCACCCATGACTTCGTACTTGATCCCCATATCATTCAGGCATGTTACCACGTCGGGATTGTTTTCGGCCTCGACGATCTCCGCGCCGCCATGCGTGCGGACGAGCGATTCGGGAGTTCCCTCCACGAGGATCTTCGCATTGTCCATGATTACCAGCCGGTCGCAGAGGCGGGCCGCCTCATCCAGGTAGTGGGTCGTCATCACGATGGTGTTCCCCTGGGACTGGAGGAGTTTCAGGCGCTCCCAGATCAGGTGGCGGGCCTGTGGGTCGAGGCCGATCGTCGGCTCGTCGAGGACGAGGAGTTTCGGCCGGTTGACCAGCGCACGCGCAAGGATCAGGCGCCGCTTCATCCCGCCGGACAGTTGCTCTATCATCACGTCCCGTTTCTCGGTAAGCGCGACGAACTCAAGAAGCTCCGCAACCCTCTTCTCGGCCTCAGGTCCCGGGATATCGAAGAAGCGGGAGTACTGGAGCAGGTTCTGGTAGGTGGAGAAGTCAGGGTCGAGGTTGGTCTCCTGGGGGACAACTCCGAGGAGCCGCTTGATCTCTGCCGGGTGACTGTCCACGTCCATGCCGAGGACCGAGAGTTCGCCGGAAGTTTTCGGGCTCACGCATTGTATCATGCGCATCGTCGTCGTCTTCCCTGCACCGTTCGGACCCAGGAACCCGAATATCTCCCCCTTTTTCACGGTGAAGGAGATGCGGTCCACCGCACAAAACTCCCCGTAATTTTTCGCCAGGTCCCGTGCCTCGATCACGATCGTACTATCGTCACGTGGATGATCTGCCATTATCCGCACCGGAATTTCAGCGTTCCAGCCGGAACGTGGTGCTTGCGGTCACATTCACGGTAACACCTGAAACGGTGACAAGGTACGTGTCCGGTCCGAATCCCTTCGTGCTGAAGGAGAACGACCAGGTATTCTCCGCGTCGCGGGTCCCCTTCTCGACGAAAACCACACCGGATGCCCCATAAAACGACGAGTCTCCGGTTTTCGGCTGCGGCCCGAAGGAGGCCGAGATTACCTCGACGAGAAGTCCCTGGCCGGGTGTGAGGATAGTCGTCCCGTTGAGGGTAACGTTCTCGCCTTCCCTGACTATCGCCGGGCTGTGGAGCGAGAGGAGAGGGTTCTGCTCTGTCGGGCGGGGTGATACCATTACAGGGGAAAGAGTGGGAAGCAGTATTTCCTTTGTTACATCGGGCACGGGTGTCGTCTGGACAGGTAATGTCGCCACCGTTGTCGCCGGTGGTTTCGATGTGGGGGGAGAAGAGACACACCCGCAGACCAGGAGTAGTGCGATGCAGAGCCCTGCGACGACAGATCGGTTCATGATGTCTGCATAAGTGTCCCAAAGTACATCAAGCTTATGAGGACGTGGTGAAGCTTCCTGCCATCTATTTTACCAGAAGGGGCAAGAGAGTACTCTCATGGCAGCGTGGGAGCGCCTCCTAACCCCACTCATGGGGATAGGCCCCGTGAGGCGCCAGAGCATCATCGGGTTCATGTCGACCATCGGGATGATGCTCGCAGGTTTCCTTGCCACGATCTACATCGCCCATGCGACCGGGCCTGCTTCGCTTGGTGCATTTTTCCTGATGATCACGTACCTCCCCGTCATCTCGCTCTTCACCGATATGGGGACCGGTGGCGCGGCACTCCGGCTCATGGGGTCCGGGGAACAGCGGGGTGCGTTCTTCTCCGCCCAGATCGCGGTCCGGGGCGTCCTCCTCATCGTGGTGGTCCTCCTCCTCGTCCTCCTCCGCCCGTTCTTCATCGACCTCGACTCCTCAGGTCTCTTCTGGTGGCTGACAGGCGCGCTTGTCGTCAGCACCTCTGTGAGCACGGTGGTGACGGGAGTGTATTCCGCCGGGAAAGCGGGGATACTCCAGCTGGCAGACCTTATCGGAGGGCTTGCCCGGATCCTTGTGCAGCTTGCCGCCGTCTATCTCGGGTATTCTGCTGCAGGTCTTGCGGGCGGAGTCGTGGCGGGGCTGCTCGTTACGCTCGGTTTCAACGCAAAATACCTGGAAACCGGCATCTCCAGGTTCGGGTGGGGGCATATCAGGCAGATTGTATCGATGGCTCCCTGGATAGGTGCCACCGCGTTCACGGTGGTATTACTCGGCGCGACCGATACCATCCTGCTCGGGTATTTCATGGACCTCCCGGCAGTCGGCCTTTACAGGACCGCCTTCCAGCTTGCCTCCCTTCCCGCATTCACGATGCTTGCGATCAGGACCGCGCTTTACCCAAAGATCGCCCAGTGGCGGATGGCAGGCGATGTACATGCAATAGAGATGGCACTGTCCAGGGCTGTCACCTTCTCCCTCCTGTTCGCAGTTCCCGCGATTACAGGAGGATGGATACTCTCGGACCGTCTCCTCTACTATCTCTACGGGTCGAACTTTGTGGCTGCAGCCCCGGCACTTGTCCTCCTGCTGGCCGTCCAGCCGCTTATTATCGTAAGCTCACTGGCCACGATGTGTCTTTTCGCTCTGGACCGACAGAAGGAGGTGTTCATCTCCACCCTCGCGGGGTTGCTCGTTCTGTTCCTGACCGGAGTCGTTTTCGTCCCATATCTCGGGATAACCGGTGCTGCGGTCGCATGCATGGCAGCAAATCTTGTGGCAGCCCTTTTCGCGGTGCGAACGCTTGCGAACGAGGTGAAGTTCCACCTGGAGAAGACCTCTGTCAGGAACATCGTCATCGCAGCCGCGGTGATGGGGGGGATTATCATAGCTTTTCGGCTCTTTTTCCCTGTTGCTCACCTCATCACGCTTATGGTACTGGTTGGGGGAGGGGCTGCCCTCTACCTGTTCCTTGTGCTCAGGTCCGACCCTGTCATCAGGGAAGAGATAAGGGGCCTATCGGTGGCATTCGGCATTCAGTGGCCGCGATGGCTCTGATTCAAAGACTCTGATTTCAGGTTGAAGGACTGGCTTATCCTTCAGACATCCGCAGTATCATGCAAGTTATCGATCCCTTCAGCGGGATCTTTTAAGGAAATCCCGCTCCTGATACCCTTCGCGGGCCGGGAAAACCGGGAAGAAAGCTCTTATCCATTCAGGTAGAGTGTAGTTCATGCCGATCCGGTCGATAACGGTCTCGAATTTCAAGAGCTTCAGGCGCCTGGAGATCCGCCCCGACAACTTCAACATCGTGATCGGGTCCAATGCCTCCGGTAAGTCTAATTTCATCCAGATTTTCATCTTCATCCGCGATATTGCAAAATATGGCCTTGACAATGCAATCTCGCTCCAGGGAGGAGTGGAATACCTCAGGAACACGAGTATCGGGCCGGGAGAAGATTTTTCCTTCAGGATCGAGTACGAACTCGAGGAACGGAAACAGGAGGTGATCGGGATCAAGGATGAACTCCCGCTGTATTTCGAACCGCAGGGGATCCTTTATGAATTCGCCCTTCACTTCCCGGGGGGCTCGGATGGATATGAGGTGGTCAGGGATACTCTCACAATTACCGGAGAATTCCTTCGCCCCGGTAAGAAAGATCTGGACCGGACGGGGGTCGGATCTCTCGCCCTCGCACAGGCGGAAGGGCAGATCTCCTATTGTGTCATCCCCCCGGAAGGTGTCGAGATATCGGACGACGATCTGTTTCCCCACTATTTCCAGAAACAGACCCTTCGCGACCGGCTCATCATGAATACCCCTGTTGCGGCCCCTGGTGTTCCCCCGCTCGAGTGGATATTCCGTGGGGTGAAGGTGTACGACTTCGATCCCAGGCTCTTCAAGAAGGCGGTTCCGATGGTCGGGAAGAGCCAGCTTGAAAAGGACGGGGCCAACCTTGCGATCGTCATCAAGAGCATCATCGAAGACCCCATACGGAGGGCCGATTTCATGAACCTGATCCGCGACAGTCTCCCGTTCATCGAGGAGATCGCGGTCGAGAAGTTCATGGATATGTCCCTCCTTTTAAAGTACCGCGAGGTATACAGCGAGGACAAGTACCTCCCTGCCTCCATGATCTCCGACGGAACGCTCAATATCACTGCCCTGATCATCGCCCTCTACTTCGAGGAGCGGCCGGTGACGATCATCGAGGAGCCTGAACGAAATATCCATCCGCATCTTATATCGAGGCTTGTCGCGATGCTGAAAGATGCGGCGAGGAGGAAGCAGATCATCATCACCACTCACAATCCCGAGATGGTGAAACACGTGAATGTCGATGATATCCTCCTGATATCCCGGAACAAGGAAGGATTCTCCGAGATCTCGAGGCCGGCAAACAAGGCAGAGGTGAATGCGTTTCTCGAGCAGGAGATTGGAATCGAGGACCTGTTTATCCAGAACCTGCTGGGGCAGGAATGAGTGGGCGCCGGCTTTTCGTCTTCGTGGAGGGAAGCGATGACGAGAGATTCTTTGCACGCATCATCAGGCCCCGGCTCCAGGCGAAGTACAGTTCGGTCGAACTGATCACGTACGCGTGCATGAAGAGCGCCAAGGTATCAAAGTTCGTGAAGGGCATCCGGTCGATGAACCACGAGTACATCCTCGTAGCAGATATCGACCGGGAAAAGAGTGTCCAGGATAAAAAACTTGTACTACTCTCACGTTTTGATGAGATCGATGAAAACCGCATCGTCGTGATCATCAAGGAGATCGAGAGCTGGTACCTGGCCGGGCTCGATGAGAAGGCCGCCCATCACCTGGGCCTGAGATACCTGGGGCACACGGATTTTGTTACCAAGGAGCACTTCAACAGCTGGATCCCGAGAGGGTACACCTCGCGCATATCCTTTATGATCGAATGCCTCAGGTACTTCTCAATCTCCGAGGCCGTCACGAAGAACCGGTCATTCCGATTTTTCATGGGAAGATATATCCTCGAGAAAGAGCGGCCGGATGTGGCGGCTGCAAATCAGGAAAGTCCTGGATCGGAGAAGGTGCAAAAAAAATACAACCCCTCACAGGACACGTGACCCCGTTTTATCACCGACCAGGTCACCCGTTTCGAGACAACGAAACCAGGGATGGCTTTCACAGGCGACCACCCGATACGGATGGTGAGAAGATTCCGGGTCCACGACGACCCGGTCCAAAGCTGACATGCTTATCTCCCGTAAGGTTCCACGTAACTGATCAGGTGGTCTGTGTGCAGATCTCGATGAAACTTGAGATGAAGGACACACCAGGGCAGCTGGTCGCAGCGCTTCAGCCTATCTCCGAGGTAGGCGGGAATATTATTGCGGTTATTCACCAGCACGAGCCTGGAACGAAGACCGGCCGCATCAGTGTCCAGATCGTTCTCGCACTTCCTGAGGCACGCCTGAATGACCTCATGGATCGGTTCCGGTCGAAAGGTATCAGCATACTCCGGATAGGAAAATCCCGGCTTCTCCATACCCAGACCGTTCTTATGATCGGCCATCTCATGCACACGGACATTGCAGACACCGTGGACCGGATCGACTGCACGGGTTTTGCGGAGGTAACCGAACTCAACCTGGTCATGCCTGCCATCAGCGAACGCTCTTCCGCACGTTTTACAATAAAATCGGTGAGCAGGGAC
>JAJRBP010000280.1 GCA_028679405.1 Methanoregulaceae archaeon
GTCCCTGACGATCAGGAACTCACCAGGGGAGGCTCCCGCCCTAAGGACTCCCACTTTTCTCAGGGCTGATCTCTTTCGCACCCTTAAGATTAGGAACCCCCAGGAGAGCCCCCCGTTCTAAGAATTAAACTTTTGTCCGGGCCGATCATTTCATGCCTTACCCCCCCCCACAACCGTGCGGTGGAGCTGCCTCTCATGAAAAAACTGATGAAAACAGGACCATTTTTACAAAACTACCCAGAGGATACATTTTCTCCCGGACAAGAGAAAAGAAAAACGATAAGAAGGGGAACGTGAAAGAACCAGTAAGGAGTAAGGGGTTTTTGAGATGTTGGAAGACTGGATCGTGGTCACAGTCGGGGTGATCGTGGTAGCGGCGGTAGTGAGCGTCTCCTACGTGATCGGGAAGAACAGGGAGATCAAGCTGATCAGGGACCGCCAGAAACTAAAGGCGTACGAGGAACTGTTTCACGCAATCACGAGCATCAATGTCGCCGGCAGCGATCCTGAGAAACTCGTCAGGGCAAAGATGCACCTCGCCCTCACGCTGAACAAGTTAAACCTCCTCGCAAGTCCGGAGGTGCTGAAGAACGTGAACCTGCTCCTCGATTTCCTCAATGAATGCACCGATAACAACTTCGACATCTTAAAACAGATGAATATTCTCAACACGATCGTGCGTGCGGTGCGGATGGACCTGGACCCGAAGACTGCCCGCGAATTCGAAGACCTCCAGTTCAGGTTCAAGTTCTACTCCCCGAAAAGGTAAGCCCGCGCAAATGTATCCGGGCCTGTCCCGGAATCCTCTTTTCTTCACCGGAACATGCCGGATCATGGTAAGGTCTCCCGGGATCGTTTCATACCTGATCAGGATATATTAGGTATCTGCAATGAGGAGAGGGAGATGAAAAAGAAGCGGTACGTGGTCGGCGTCACGGGTGCGAGCGGGGTGATCTATGCACAGAGGCTGCTTGAGGTCCTCTGCACCCAGGCATCGGTGGACCTGGTCATCTCTGACATCGCGAGGGAGATCGCCGGGTACGAGGGCGTCAGCCTCGAAGGTTTCGATGCGGTATACCATGGGAACGGGGAGATGGGGGCTGATATCGCGAGCGGGTCATGCCAGCACGACGGGATGGTGATAATCCCCTGCACGGTAAAAGACCTTGCCGCTATCGCCCACGGGCTCTCCGACACCCTGATCACCCGTGCAGCAGACGTCTCCTTAAAAGAGCGACGCGGGTGTATCCTGGTCCTCCGCGAGATGCCGCTCTCGCGGGTACACCTCAGGAATATGCTCGCCGCCGACGAGGCCGGTGCGACAGTGATGGTTGCCAGCCCGGGCTTCTACCACCGTCCTGAAACGGTCCTCGACCTTGTCGACATGGTGGTCGCCCGGGTGCTCGATCACCTGGGTGAACCTCACTCTCTTGCCACGCGCTGGAAGGGGTTTTAGAATGAGGGAGTTTATCGACCGGATGCGGGAGCACGGGCTGGTCACCGATGTCGAGGAGCCTGCCGACACCGTTTTCGATGCCCCGAAGAAAGCGGCGGCCACCGATCGTCTCCTCTATTTCCACGACCTTGGCGGGAAGAAGTCGGTAATGAACGTGACCGCCACCAGGAAGTCCCTCTCGATAGCGCTCGGGATCGATGAGAAGAATATTGTGAGTCATCTTGCCCGCGCAGAGTACGCCGGGAAGGTGGTGGAAGACGGCCCTCTCACCATGGGGCCGCCCGATCTCGACAGCCTCCCGATCATGCAGCACTTCCCGAAAGATGCCGGGCGGTACATCACCGCGGGCATAGTGTTCTCTTCCTACGGCGGCGTCGAGAACGCCTCGATCCACCGGATGCTCAAGCTCGACAGGACCAGGGTGGCGGCACGGATCGTGGAGGGGAGGCATACCCATAACTTCCTTCGCGCAGCCCTCGCCGACGGGAAGCGCCTTCCGGTTGCGGTCGCCATCGGGGTCCATCCCGCGGTCACGTTCGCAAGCTGCAGCAGGGTGCCGAAGGGGAAGGAGCTCCCTTATGCTGCCGAGCTCTCCGGGGGGGAGATACGGGTCCGCACGTGCGGGAATGGTGTCCGGGTCCCTGACGCAGAGATCGTCCTTGAAGGGTTCATCGGCGGTGAACGGCATGCAGAAGGACCTTTCGTCGATATCACCGGCACGTACGACCTCGTCAGGAACGAACCGGTGATAGAGTTCACCGGCATGTTTACACGAAAAGACCCGATCTACCACGGGATCCTTCCGGGGGGAAAGGAGCACAAGCTCCTGATGGGTGCCCCTTACGAACCCACCATCTACCGGGCGGTCGCCGGAGTGACGGAGGTGAAAAACGTGGTGCTCACGGAAGGTGGCTGCGGGTACTTCCACGCGGTTGTGCAGGTAAGGAAGAGCACGGAAGGCGATGCGAAGAACGCAATCCTGGCAGCTTTCGCCTCCCACACCTCCTTAAAGCACGTGGTCGTGGTCGACGAGGATATCGACCCGTCCGATATCCAGGACGTCGAGTTCGCGATCGCGACACGGGTCAGGGGCGACCGGGATATCATGATCATCACCGGGGGAAGAGGCTCGTCCCTCGACCCGATGCGGCTTCCCGACGGGACGAACGTCAAGGTCGGGGTCGATGCGACGATGGAGATGGGGCGCGAGGAGAAATTCGTAAGGGCCGGCTGGTAAGGATGCACCTCGATCGGGACGACGAGCAGACGCTCGCGGGAGAGTTCGGCGGGACGCGCCAGAAGATGATGGAGATACTGGTCGCCCTGGGGAAAGTCTTCGGTGCCGAAGGGCTGGTCCCTATCAGGAGCGCCCAGGTGAGCGGTGCCTCGTACAAGACGATCGGGAAGTACGGTCTCGAATGGCTCTCCTCGCTCGATGCCCAGGTCGCGGTCCCGACGGTGTTAAACCCGATCGGGATGGACCGCGAGCGGTGGAGGGAGATGGGGATCACGAAGCAGTTCGCCGACCGGCAGGCGGAGGTCATCGCGGTGTACCGGAGGCTCGGCGTCCGGCTGGAATGCACCTGCACGCCGTATTACCTCTTCGAGACCGGGTTTGGCGAGCACATCGCATGGTCTGAGTCCTCGGCGGTCGCGTATGCGAACTCCGTGCTCGGCGCGAGGACGAACCGGGAGGGCGGGCCGAGTGCCCTTGCGGCGGCGATCATCGGGAAAACCCCTTACTACGGCCTGCACCTCGTGGAAAACCGTGTGCCGGCGCTGGTAGTGGAACTTCCCGAGGACGTCCCGCTCGACAGTATTGCTCATTATGGTGCCCTCGGCCATGCGGTGGGGAAGATCGCGGGGAACCGGATCCCCTGTTTCAGGAGTATCCGCCCGGACAGGGACAGGATGAAGGCACTCGGGGCCGCGATGGCCGCTTCCGGTGCGGTCGCACTCTTTCACGTGCAGGGGATCACCCCGGATGCACGAATCTTCAGGTACGATCTCTCCGGCCTCGAACGCGTCACCATCGAAAAGGAGGAACTTCTCTCGATCTTTCACGAGACACCTGTCGAGGCGGTCGCGATCGGGTGCCCGCACTGCTCGGAGGCTGAGCTTGCGGAGATCGCGGGGCTCCTCGAAGGCAGGCACGTGAACATCCCGCTCTTCGTCTTCGCTTCCAGGGGGGTCATCGGGAGGAGCCGGAGCCTCATCGCGTCTATCGAGCGGAGCGGGGCGAGGGTATTTGCGGACACATGCATGGTCGTCTCCCCCGGTCTCGAACAGTTCTCCTCGATCATGGTGAACTCGGGGAAGGCCTACGCGTATGTGCCGAACATGTGCGGGGCGGTTGTCAGGATCGGGACGACCGGTGAGTGCGTGGAGGTGGCAGTCTCGCCACCGAAGGCCGCGGGGTAACACACCGGATGGCAGATATCCTCCCGACCGCAGGCCTAATCGTCATCTTCGCGGTCGTGCTCGCAGGACCGTTCGCGGTCAGGCGGATCGAGCATAACCTCGAGGTCTTCCTCCTCGCATGCGGCGCCGCGGCTCTCACGATCGCGGGCTTCATCCACATCCCAGGTGAACTGACCGGGTGGCGCTGGGAGATCGTGATCGAGGCCCTTTCCGCCCCTGTGAGGATCACCGACCTGCTTGGCTTCATACCGATCGGCATCGTTCAGGTGGTCCTCGTCGTCGGGTATGTATTCTACCGCTGGCACGACACAATCAGAAACAGGATATGCAGCGCGTGCGGGAAGTTACCCCTCTGGCTGGTCGTATTCATCCTGATCGTGGCACTCGGCCTTCTCTCGAGCATTATTTCCGCAATAATCGCCGCGATCATCCTTATCGAGGTCCTCTGCTGCCTCCCGCTCTCGCACGGGCTCCGTGTCCGGCTCGTGGTGGTCGCCTGTTTCTCGATCGGGATCGGTGCGGCGCTCACCCCGCTCGGCGAACCGCTCTCCACGATCGCGGTCCAGAAACTCTCGGGCCCCCCTTATTTTGCGGACTTCGGGTACCTGTTAAGGCTCCTCGGAGTGTATGTCCTTCCCGGGATCGTCGCATACGGGGTCCTCGGGGCGTTTATCGCGAGGAAGGCGATGACTTCGGGGCTCGAGGAGTGCCACCTCTTCCGGGAGGACCTCAGGGAGGTTTTCATGCGGGCCGCCAAGGTCTACGTCTTCATCACGGCACTCGTCCTCCTCGGGGAGGGGTTCAAGCCCCTCATCCTCGAGTACGTGATCAGGATCCCGTCGGCCGCCCTCTACTGGGTGAACACCGTGTCCGCGGTCCTTGACAATGCGACGCTCGCAGCGGCCGAGATCGGACCGGCGCTTTCTGAGCAGCAGATCCTGACCGCCCTCATGGCGCTCCTCGTCGCCGGCGGGATGCTGATCCCGGGAAATATCCCCAATATCATCGCTGCCGGCAAACTGAAGATCAGGAGCACGGAGTGGGCGCGTATCGGCGTCCCGATAGGTATCGCGAGCCTTGTCGTGTACTTCGCGATCCTCTTCTCCCCCCTCGTCATCTCCTGACAGGGAGATTTAAAGCCGTCTCCAAGAGACATGAAGCTGGATATGTCGTCCGGGTTCAGGGGGTTGCATTTCGGGTACCGCGAGGGTATCCTGGCAGGACTGATCGCCTTCTCGCTCCTCCTCGAGGTCGGTATCCACTGGATGTTCCGCACCGGGATCGTCTACTCTCATTTTTTCTACGTGCCGATCGTCGTGGCCGGCCTCTGGTACGGCAGGCGGGGACTGCTGGTGGCGGTATTCCTCGGGGCGGTCCACCTGGGGATGACCTGGGTCCTCGGGGAGAACCTGCTGCAGGCCGCGGTCCGGGTGCTCGTGTTCCTGCTGGTGGCGGCGATTGTCGGCCTGCTCTCCGAGCGGGCCGGTATCCCGGGTCACACCGGTGGGCATGACTTTATCCCGAGGATGAGAAGCCGTCTTCTTTCGTACGGGAACACGGCCGAGCTCGCGGCCAGGCGGGATGTCCCCGGGCTCATCAGGGCTCTCCGGAACCAGGACATCAACGTCCAGTACGAAGCGGTCTCGGCCCTCGGCGAGATCGGGGACCCGCAGGCGGTCGGCCCCCTGGTCGACGTGCTGCGGGACGACAAGTACAGTGCGATCCGGTGGCGGGCTGCGGAAGCGCTCGCAAGCATTGGGGACCCTGCCATCGGGGCGCTGACCGAGTGCCTCTCCCACCCTGCCGAAGATGTCAGGTGGAAGGCAGCTCTTGCCCTGGGTTCTACGGGGAGTGGAAAGGCGATCGACCCCCTGATACGTCTCCTCTCCGACCACGACAGGTTCGTCCGGAGCAGGGCGGCGAATGCGCTCGGCCACATCGGTCAGGCCGCGACCGGACCCCTGATAAAAGCCCTCGCGGAAGGGGACGGGAATGTCAGGTGGGGATCAGTCATCGCCCTCGGCCAGATCGGGGACCCCAAGGGTGTTATCCCCCTTATCAGGGCACTGGACGACAAGTACGAGGATATCAGGTCCGAAGCAACCTCCGCGCTCACCACCATGGGGGACCGGGTCGTCGACCCCCTCATCAGGGCGTTTCTCGAGTGCGGGATCGAGGAATCCAGCTGCCTCTGCACGACCCTTTCCGCGGCGGGGTGTGCCGGACTCAGAAAGACCATCCATAAAAGTCTCCTTGCCGCCGACCCTGAATTCAGGAGGGACCTCGCGAGGGTCATTCGGGAGAGACATGACCCCGCTCTCGAAGCATTCCTGTCCGGGCTCCTTGGGGAGGAGACCGGAGGCGGATAGGTATATGTCCAGGGAGACCGAAAAATGTCGTCTGTGTTCGGTTCTCATCCCTTTCCCTTCGAGTACCGCGGCGGATCGATCACGATCGCGACGAGGATGGCCGAAGGATTCGCCCGGTACGAGCGGACGTGCAGGGGTGACCGCCTCGAGAAGATCCTCGCCGGCTCAGGGTGCCCGCTCACGATCAACCCGGTCGAACCGGTGAAGCTCCCGAAGGAGATCACCTCGTACCTCGAGGTCCACTTTCCTGCAGTCATCATCGGGCCTGGCGGCGGGAAAGTCCTGTACCTCACGTTCCCGATAGATATCGGGGTATTCCTCAAGGGGAAGGAGGATTACAGTCTCCTCGACCTCTTCTCCCTGGTCCCCCAGAAATACTCGCTGTACGGTCCGCCCGACGGTGGTGTGGTCACCCGGTATTTCGAGAGCGACGTTCACCCTGACATCCCGGTCGTCGATCCCCTGGTATCCGGGGTCCTCGAACTCTCGCTGAAAAACCAGGCCAGGGACTGGATCGAGGTCTCGAGGGTGGTCCTCGACTCCATCGGGATGACCATCTACTACGGCGGCTACGCGTCGATCGCTGCCGGGATGGAGATCTTCTCGAGTTCGGTGGCGGAGACGCAGGTGACCCGGAAACTCCTCGCCGAAGGTCAGCAGCCCGGGGTACCGGCATCCTCGGCAAAGAAGGTGACGGTCGCCTCGATGTTCGGGTCGTTCCCGTTGTATACTGCAGGAAAGGCGCTCGTCTCGGAGAAGAAAGGGTACCTCATGGAGTACGGTCTTGGTGATATGATTGAGCATGATTGATTTGCTCGGGACGGTCATCGTCGGGCAGATCACGGTGGGGGACCTCATCGTCATCGCGGTCATCCTGTTTGCCGCAGGCATTATCGGGAAGGTCGTGACGATCTACATCAAGAAGTCCCTCTCAGACAAGGTGGAGAAGAACGAGCTCAAGGTCCTGGTGAGGGCCGTCCAGTACGGTATCCTCCTCATCGGCGTGATCGCAGTCCTCCCGTATTTCCAGGTGAACCTCTCGGGGCTCCTGGTCGCAGGTGGTATCGCAGGGGTGATCATCGGGTTTGCCAGCCAGAGCGTCGTCTCGAACTTCGTCTCCGGCCTCTTCCTCATCGTCGAACGGCCCGTCTCGATCGGCGACAATATCACCATAGGCGAGGTCTCGGGAAACGTGGAGGAGATCAGGATCCTCTCGACGATCATCAGGTCCTACGAGGGGGTCTATACCAGGGTGCCGAACGAGAAGGTTTTTACCTCCGATATCACGAATTACGTGGCGAATGTTGCAAGAAGGTTCGACTACACGATAGGTATCGGGTACCGCGACGATGCGGAGAAGGCGGAGAGGCTCATCAGGGATATTGTCACCGCACATCCCTTTGTCCTCAGGAACCCCGGGCCTTCGGTGTTCGTCGATTCGCTGGGTGAAAGCAGCGTGAACATCATGGTCAGGTTATGGACTCCTTCATCGCAGTGGTACTCGGTGAAAAAGGATCTCCTCATAAAGATCAAGAGGACGCTTGAGAACCAGGGTATCGAGATCCCGTACCCGCAGCAGGTCGTGTGGGTTCACCGGCCAGGTGACCAGGCAGACAGAGGGGGATAAGAGAGATGGCGGAACCCAGGGATATCCGGCAGATGATAGCACAGTTGAAGAGCGCAGCAATCGAAGAGCGGCACCAGCTTGTCCGGGCGCTCGGCGCTACCGGCGGCCCGGCAGTGATGCCCCTGATCCACGCGATGGTGGAGGATCCTGATGCGGACTTCCGGTGGTATGCGGCAAATGCCCTTTCGATCATCGGCGAGCCTGCGGTCGGGCCGCTCGTCGATGCGATGACTGAGATACAGGACAGGGATTTCCGGAGGTACGCGGCAGCCGCCGTTGCACATATCGGGGCTCCCGCCGTCGGCCCCCTGATTGCAGCGATGAAGGATGCCGATACCGGCCTCCGCGGCCTTCTTGCACAGGCACTCTGCCGTATCGGCGAGCCGGCGATCGGCCCTCTCCTGGAGGTACTCGGGGACGAGGAAGAGGTGATGCGCACCTGTGCCCGCCTGACGCTCTGGGAGATGGGCGAGCCCGGGATCTCGGCGATGGCTGATGCCTTCGATCTCCATAAAGAGGCGAAACCCGATGAAACCGGGAAGACGGGTTCAGTGGACCCCGATGACCTTATTCCCAAGGGATAAATCCGGCCCCGACCATTTTAGATCAGCATGCTCGTGCAATCCGGGGCGATGGCCGAATATATAAAAGGACTCGAAACCAGCCTCGAGGAGGCGATGGCCATTGCACGGGAGGCGCGTTCGCGGGGCATCGATCCAAAGACCGAGCCGGAGATCCCGGTTGCCAGCGACCTTGCGGACCGGGTCGAGGCCCTCCTCGGGATAAAAGGAGTCGCCGCACGTATCCGGGAACTCGAGCAGGAGATGTCGCGCGAGGAGGCGGCACTCAAAATCGGCGACGACTTCG
>JAJRBP010000066.1 GCA_028679405.1 Methanoregulaceae archaeon
GCATTCCTGAAGCTCCAGGGCTGGATGCGGCCGCGGCCGATCACCTTCCCAGGCCAGCAGATTATTAACATGGCGGTCCTGGCCCTCGCCATCATCTCTGGTGTGCTCGTCATCGTCCAGCCGGCATGGATCCCGATCTCCGTTGCCTTGTATCTCCCCCTGTTCTTCGTCCTCTCACTCGGATTCGGGCTCCTGATGACACTCCCGATTGGCGGGGCTGACATGCCGGTTGTAATCTCGATGTACAACGCTTTCACCGGGCTTGCTGTCGCGCTTGACGGCTTTTCATTCGCTACCCCAAACTATGCGATGGTCGTTGCGGGTATCATCGTCGGCGCCGCAGGTTCGTTGCTCACACTCAATATGGCGCGGGCAATGAACAGGTCGCTTACGAACGTCTTCTTCGGTGCGTTTGGCGCAACGGAGGAGAAAGGGTTAGACATTAAGGGCAGCATGAAGTCGATTGAGGTCGACGATGTCGCGGTTCTGCTCGCATACGCGGACAAGGTTATCATCGCCCCCGGCTATGGTATGGCGGTTGCCCAGGCCCAGCAAAAGGTGAAGGAACTGTCCGACCTTCTCGATAGCAAGAATGTCCAGGTGAAGTTTGCGATCCACCCGGTGGCCGGGCGGATGCCCGGGCACATGAACGTCCTTCTTGCAGAGGCAGGGGTTGCCTACGACCGCCTCTTCGATCGGGATGAAATTAATCCGGAGTTCCCCAGCACCGATGTCGTTCTTGTCATCGGGGCCAATGACACCGTCAACCCGGCGGCGCACCGGCAGGGCAGTCCGCTCTTCGGTATGCCGATCCTCGATGTTGACCAGGCAAAGAACGTCATCGTCCTGAAGCGTGGACAGGGAAAAGGCTTCGCCGGAATCGAGAACGACTTGTTCTACCGGGACAACACGCGGATGCTTTACGGCGACGCTCAGGAGACGGTCGGGAAGCTTGTGCAAGCCCTCAAGAAACTGTAAAGCCTGGATGCTGCAGGAAGAATGGGCATTTCTGCCTTCAGCCCCTGTACCCCTTTTTCCATTCCCCGCTTCCCCGGACTTTTTTCTCCTCGCCTAAATGGCTGCGTGCTTCTTTACCTTGCGCACCTTCACCGCGACACCGCGGGAAGAGCGCTCCATCTCGGAAGCTCCCATTGCTGCACGTCCCGTTGCGGTCGCGAGCCGCCCCCGCACGAGCACCTCGTCTCCTTCCCTGATCGCCGGATCGACACCGGTGACACCGGGTGCGAGGATATCCCCTTCGGGCATAAAATCGTCGATCCGCACAATATATCTTCTGCCAAGCAGCTCCCATCCCTGGAATGTCGGCCTGAGAAGGCCGTTGCCGGGATCTATCGAGAAGAGCGGGATCCTGTCCCGGGTGACCGAAAGTCGCGGATAACGCCCCCTCACTGTCATGCCGCGTGTCTCTACCTTTTCACCGAACTGCCAGGAGGCAACCCCGCGGATAATATCATTTCTTACTCTTTTTTCTCCACCAAGGGTGCCTGCCAGCACGCTCAGGGAAGCGTTCCCGACCGGTCGGCCTTGACAGGTATGCTCGGGCACTACCCCTGCCATTTCCGCGGCCTGCATCGCGACCTCCGCGGCCCCTCCCTCGAGGTGCACGATGACACGCCGGTAGTTGTGTTTCCTGAGGTACGCGGCTACAGTCGCGGCGATCAGATCCTTCTCCTCTCTGTCCCAGTAACCGGTAACCGGTACATCATAGTGCGCGGCAGGATAGAGGAGCTCGAGGTCCCTCGGCACGAGCCCGAGCGGGGAGGTCAGGATCAGCTCGTGCGCACGGCCGTCGATCGCCGCACTGAAGCGGCGGTGACTCTGCGAGCGCGAGTAGGGCTTCCTCGCCGAACAAGGGAGGAGTACTGCCACCTCCGCATCGGGCGGAATGTAGCGGGTTATCAGGCGTTCGGCAAAACGACGCACTTCCACCCGGGTGATCGACTCCCCTGTTGTGGCAAGTAGCGGAGCGGTCCGGGCAATCGGCACACGCTGCTCGAGGAACCGGTACTGTTTGTCCAGGTATCTGAGCACAGACACCTGTGCCGCATTCATGCGGCAGCGGGATTCCACGAGCGACCGGAGATCTGACCTCCCTATGAACGCCGAGATGAGCGCGAGTTCCTTCACGAGCGCGATCCTGTTGTGCTCCTTCAGGTCACCGGCATCGCACCCGCTGCAGCAGCAGAGCCCCCTCTCCATCCAGTCGGCTGGATACTCCCCCTCGGGGAGACAATATACTCCCTGCACCGAGGCGAGGTCGACTCCTGTAAAGTCGAAGAGGTCAAAGCCCGAGTAACAGAGGAGGTGCACATTGGACGGCAGGGCTGCAGCGGGTGCAAACCAGGCCACATCCGGTGGGTTCTTCTCCTTCAGGACAATCAGGTCGCGGACATAATCCGCAGGGTTCCGGAGTGCCGTATGCCAGCCCGCAACGATTATGCAGTCCCCCGAAACGGCAGTAATTTTTCCTTCCGGGTGGACCGGGACGGGTTGTTCATGGCGGGTTTCCTCGTATTCCTGTACGAACTCCGGTCCCGCCGGGAGCGGGATGTTCGAGAGCTTTCGATAACCGAGCGAGGGAAAGAGATGTTCCGGGTCGATCGCGCACGGAAACATGATTTTGATCTTCTCCATCGCGAAGATCCCGGTTCTTGCGAGTCCATCCCTCTTCTTCACCTCAAATCTGGGA
>JAJRBP010000191.1 GCA_028679405.1 Methanoregulaceae archaeon
TTTGCAGATGACGGCCCCGGAATATCAGAGGATTTTAAGGGGAAGATATTCGAGAGGAGATTTGAGGGAAAGAGGGGAATGGGGCTCTTCCTCGCCCGGGAAATCCTTTCCATCACCAATATCACTCTCAGGGAAACCGGGGAGCCCGGGAAGGGTGCAAGGTTCGAGATCATTGTGCCAAAAGGTTCGTACCGGTTCTCAGGGCAGACAGGCAGCCTGGCAGAACAGACTGTCTCCTGATCTATACCCTCCATTTCTGATTGTTTCTTCCGGGATATCGTAGTGAAATCCGGAATCGGCTGGATTGCCCCGCCAGATACTTCCCTGCTGACACACCGACAGGGAGATACTGACGATCCTTTTCATTGCCGCACTTTCACCCTGCCCCCATACGCCTTATGCTCCAGGACATCTTCTGAGATTGTATGTCTCCTGAGGTTCACGGCCCAAGATGTACCCGATGCAAATCGCTATGGGTCTCTCCCTGCGACGGGCGCCTCTGGACATGTATCTCGTGCGGTTCGGTCTTTCTCTACCGCGTGATCCTGCCGGATCAGCTCAGGCTTCCCGTCTTTGAGGGATGTAATGTTGGATGAGTCATAAATGATGGAATGGATATTCCCTCCTCCTGTTCTTGTATGATGCGCAATCCCCGAAAAGACCGGCTCATCTTCCACAGAAAGACTGTTTCAATGGAAATACCTGAATAAAAAAGCCTGAAAAAAGATAGATATCGGTAAAAAAACATCAGCAGCACTCTTATCTCAAGGGAGGATTTCTCCCTCAAATTGAAAAAAAGTTCAGATCGACTTCTCCCAGCCCTGCCCGAAATCGACGAGCGGCCGGACCTCGGTGATCTCGAAGAAGACCGAAGCGTGAATCATCGCTGCTGCCTGCTCTCCGGCAACCTTTGCGATCTGGTTCTTGAAACTATCCAGGACCGGCCCTGACGTAGCAATGGCCTTTACCTTCAGGTAGACCCTGATTCCCTTCCAGTCTGCGATCGATTTCCCGGGCTCCATGATCATGCAGACTGCATGAGGATTTTCCTGGAGGTTCGCGAGTGTCCGGTTCTTTCCGACTGCTGCAACTACCGTCTTTTCGTCAGTCATGTTGGGCGAGCCGAGGACCGCAACATCAACTTTTCCATCCCTTCCGGATGTGCTGACCGTTGCGATCCTCGGTTGCCGGTTGAAATATTCCATTAGTTTTCCTGTCATCATAACACCCTACAGGGCAGCTGACTCCTTGTCGCTCCCGGTTAAAAAACCCATGGGAGCGGTCCCGACCGCCGGGTGCCGCCTGTCCCCCGCGCCAGTCCTTCTTCTTAAAAATATTGATCACCGATTCCGGACAATTTAATCACCATGAACCTTGCTGACCGTCTCCGGGACCTCTCGCAGAGGAACGGCTGCAATTACTTCGGTATCGGCGACCTTGGGGCTGCCAGGGAGTTCATCAGGGACCAGGGTGGAGATACCCTGGCAGAATACCCTCTCGCAGTCTCCGCCGGGATTCGTCTTCTCGACACCCTCGTCGACCTACTCCCCGACCGCGATACGAATCCGTCAGCTGCAGCCCTCTATCGTTCCCACGCCTATGAGGTGGTCAATACGCAGCTCGATTTGGCAGCCCTCGCAATCGCCGGATCGATCCAGGAGGAGGGGTTCCGGGCACTCCCCATTCCTGCATCGAAAAGAACCGATAACGCCCGTATCTGCGGTCCCTTCTCCCACAAGCTTGCAGCTCACCTTGCCGGGCTCGGCTGGATCGGAAAGAACTGCCTCCTGATCACGCGTGATCACGGGCCCAGGGTCCGGTGGACAACCGTGCTCACCAACGCACCCATCGTGCCGACAGGAAAACCTATGAAACCCCGCTGCGGTGTATGCCAGGAATGCGAAACGGCGTGCCCGGTCCACGCAATCCGGGGGATCATATTCGACCCATCGGAGCCGAGGGAGACACGGCTTGACGCGGCGATATGCGAGCGCTATTATACACAGATGGAAAAAGGCGGGGGTGAGAAGGTGTGCGGGATGTGCCTTTACTCCTGTCCGTACGGAAGGATTTCGCGATGACTCCGTATCCATTGTTCCAATCGCGTAATCACCCCTCCCTTCCCTCGTAAAAATTATAGAGTAAATTGAGTCAGGAGGGTCATGCCGCCAGTCCCGGGCTATCCGGCCCGATCCCTCCCTCCAGTCCACCGGGAAAAAGTGCTGCCAGCGGAAGAGCATGCTCCACTCCTTGGAAAAAGAATAGTACTTCCCGAAGGGGGGGATCCCAGGCTCATTCCGGCAGGCAGTCACCTGGGAAACTACGGCACGGGTGGACTTCGTAGGTGAATACCCCCGCCTTTACACCCGGGTCTCCATCCATGATCTCCTTCACTCGCTCGATCCCAGCATTGCAGATCCCGATCCCATTCAGGTCGCTTCCGTCTGCAACCGGACAGACAACGGCCAGTATCTTCTCCTCGCGCAGGGCGAAGTTCCGCCGCGCATGTTCCCAGATGATCTTCTCAACACCTTCCCTGTGGCGGTCCGGACCGGACTTCAGGATTACGATAGAGTACTCCTTCGTCCGCCCGATCATCTCCTTCATGAACTCATCGGTCACTTCTGTCATCTGCAATCGTCCTGGCCACTCATCTCCTGCCCGGCACTTCATGCTTTCGCCTGAAATCACTGGTTTGTTATGTTTTCAAATACCCTGCCAAAACCTGGAATGAGGATGCGGGTTGAGGGAT
>JAJRBP010000190.1 GCA_028679405.1 Methanoregulaceae archaeon
AAATCGGACCGACGATAAGGTAGATATGGTATCTGAACGCATGATTATGAGTGCGGGGCCATAGGGTAGCCTGGACCATCCTAGGAGACTGGGGGTCTTCTGACCTGCGTTCAAATCGCGGTGGCCTCATCATCCTGTTTTACACGATGTCCGGAGGAATATTTCTGTGAAGATGGATCCGAGGTGCACGGATTGCCTGATTTCAAGGGTGGCGCTCGAATGCAGGCTCTGCGGTGCCGACCAGGATCTGACCGACCGGACCATCGAGTCGTGTGCAGAACTGCTCAAGAGGATCTCCACTGAGCCGCTCCCCCACCCGGTCACGGCGAGCATGGTGCACAGACTGGCATATTCGATTCTCGGCAATCCGGATCCGTTCCGGTCCTTAAAGGAGGAAAGCACGAGACAGGCAACCGAGGTATGCCGGAGGTTCCGGCCGATGCTCGTCCACTTCAGGGATTATGTGCTTGCGAGTGTCATCGGCAATACCTTTGACTACGGGGTCAAAACGCATGAAGTGGCTTCTGATTTCTCTGTAAAATTCCACTCGTCCTTTTCGAAAGGTTTTGCGATCGACGATACCGACAGAATTCTCGGGCTCACCGACCGTGTTGTATATCTGACTGACAACTGCGGGGAGATCGTGTTCGATCGGCTTCTCCTGCAATACCTGCGCCGGAGAGGATCGCACATCACACTTGTCGTAAGGGATGCCCCCATCCTGAACGACGCCACGCTCGAGGAAGCCCGCGCTCTGGGGCTCGAGAGGTTCGTGGATACTATCGGTACGACCGGCCTTGGGTGCGAGATTGGAGTTCGTCTCGAGGCGCTTCCCCGGCCGATCTCCGATGCCATGCAATCCTGCACCCTGATCATTTCAAAAGGGATGGCCAATTACGAATCATTGAGCGAGTACACGAACCTTCCCCCGGTAGCGTACCTGATGGCGGCGAAATGCCCGCCCATCGCAGAAGAGGTCGGCGTGCCTCTCGGCTCGCTTGTTGCAGTACTAAGGGAGTGAAATTTAATACAGCCAGCGTTTGGAACGTTTCAAGAAATCCTCTTCCACCTGAACGGCCCAAAAACCCCAAGACTTGGACGGCATTTTCCGGAGATAACGATAAAAGCGTCCTTCTCGCCGGAAAATTGATAACCTTTCTGTATCGGGGAGTTCCGGGTTCAATAGGATTTTCTCCTCGCCCACCAAATCACGATCATGGTACAGGCGGTCGGGGCCTCCTTCGGGTGGCTTCTTATCGTATTCGGAACCCTCCTCATGGTCGCAGAGGCAATTACCCCGGGGTTCTTTGTCGCGGTGCCTGGAACGGTCCTGATAATCCTCGGGATCCTGATCCTTCTCGGTGTTGATATCTTCAGCTCGGGGATCGGGGTTGTTGTCGGGGTGTTTATTGCGATTGCCGCGGCAGGGTTCACGATCTGGTTATACAGCCGGTTCTCAGCCGATACATCTCCCTTCACGCTCAGCCGTGATTCCCTGGTCGGGAAGGAAGGCCAGGTGACGACTGAGGTAAACCAGGATACAATCACAGGAAAGGTCAGAATCGGGGGTACCGACTGGAGTGCCCGAAGTACCGCAGGTGCGATCCCCGCAGGCAGAACGGTCGTGGTGGTCGAATCGCAGGGTGTACATATTGTTGTCAAGGAGGTTTGTGTCTGAATGGCGTTGCCTGAAACTTTAATCACGATATTCCTGATACTCGCAATCGTGGTCATCTTTGCAAAGGGGGTCGTGATCATCCAGCCGTACGAGCAGGGGCTCCAGATACGGCTTGGGAGATATATCGGCCGGATGAATCCGGGATTCCGGTGGGTCGTGCCGGTGGTGACAAGCGCGGTGAAGCTCGACCTCCGGACGCAGGTGATGGAGGTCCCATCCCAGGAAGTGATCACCAAGGACAACTCGCCGACGAACGTGAATGCGATCGTGTACGTTCGGGTGATCGACCCGGAGAAGGCCTACTTCGAGGTGCAGAACTACCGGATGGCGACAGTAGCACTCGCCCAGACGAGCCTCCGCGGGATCATCGGCGACATGGAGCTCGACGAGGTCCTCTATAACCGTGACATCATCAACACGAGGCTCCGGGACATCCTCGACAAGGAGACAGACCAGTGGGGAGTCAAGGTCGAGAGGGTCGAGATAAAAGAGGTCGATCCGGTCGACGCGGTGAAGCAGGCGATGACCGAGCAGACGGCAGCAGAACGTGCGAGACGAGCCGCTATCCTCCGGGCCGACGGGGAGAAGAGGTCGGCGATCCTGAAGGCCGAGGGGGTAAGGCAGAGCGTGATCCTCGAGGCGGAGGGTGAACGCCAGAGCAAGATCCTCCGTGCAGAGGGAGAACGGATCTCACGGATCCTCGAAGCACAGGGCGAAGCACAAGGCCTCCGGATCCTCTCTGTCGGTGCACAGCCACTCGACCGCCGCGCGATATCGGTCCTCTCGCTCAATGCCCTCACCGCGATGGCGAACGGCCAGGCGACCAAGATAGTCCTGCCATTCGAGATGTCGACCCTGATCAAGCAGGCGGCAAGCTTCCTTGGAGCGACAGAAGAGCCCGCGCCGCGTCCGGAAGAGTTCGGGAAGCCGATGGCATTCGACGAAGATATCCTCGGGGAGCTGCCGAAACGCGGTGAAGTTGAGGAGATCCTCAAGGGGGTCGAGAGTGCGGTACCAGTCGTATCCGAGGAGGAACTGAAGGACCCGGGGAAGAGGAAGTCGATGATGAAGCGGCTTGCTGAGGAAGAGCGTCTGGAAGCCGAATCAAAGGCGGAAGCGGAAGCAAAGAAAAAGGAATAGTATCTGCGGGAAAAATAGTTATCCTGAAGGGAAGCCGGCAATTAGGCCTGGTCTCTTGAGACCGGGTGATTGCCGAAAAATTATTTTATTTTTTAAAACCGGGCAGATAATCCCATTCGAACTATTAAGCTTCAGGAAACCAGTGGATGGCAGGAAAATTATTATCGAAACCGATTCGCCGGGATGGGATTAAGATTGTCTCAGTTTCTTCCCTTACTGCCCTATCAGGACTAATTTCCTGGAAGAAATTGGTTATTTATTAATATCATCGCGCCTTTGCCTGGACCCTCGGCTCGATTAGCGTCCAGATCAGATCGGCAAGCTCGCTGATGTTCTTTGTCTGGATGTAGACCTCGCCCGGTCCCGTGATGTCGGTGACGAATCCTTCCCCGCCAAGGATGGTCGATTTCAGGCTGCCGAATTTCGTGACCTTGTACTGGCACGTATCGCTGAACGCGACCAGGTGGAAGTTGTCGACGATCAGGTGCTCCCCGGGTGCGAGAGTGTGGTGGTCGATCGCACCGAAGGTATTGATGAAAAGCGTTCCCTGGCCAGTGACCTTGATCATGAAGAGTCCCTGGCCGAAGAGGCCTTTTGTGAACCCCTGCCACTGGACATCGAGGTCGACCCCCTGCTGCGAGGCGACGTATGCCGCCTTCTGGATGATGAATCCGTGACCTGGACCGACCTCGAGGACATCGATATCCCCGAGTGGTGCCGCTGAGAAACCTGCCTCTGCGGTGCCCGTGGCGGTGAACTCGTTCACGAAGAAAGACTGTCCCCCGATGAGTGCAAGGCCGAGTGAGCCGAGGATCCCTTTCTCCCTGCGGTGGGTCTTCACCTCGAGACCGGGCTGCATGTATGTCATGGCGCCGGCCTCGGCGATGATCGATTCCCCGGGGCTGAGAGTAACCGCCAGGAGTGAGTATGAGGGTTTGTACCGAATCTCGTATTTCATGGGGAGTGATTTACTCTGGTGGGAGATAATTCCAGTGGCGTTTGCCCGATGCCCGGGTGGATCCTGCAGGGTGGGCCTTTTCGTTGGTTCAGGTTCCGTTCTACCCTATCTTAAAACTCTTCCCGCACCCGGGACACCAGACCCTTCCGGAGCTTCACCTGCTTATCCAGGAATACCCGCAGTGCGGGCATGTGAGTTGTTGCGCATCAGACATTTCTGATTATATTTTTCGTATCGGTTTTGAGATGATCAAAGAGGCATGAAAAATTGCAGACGGGTTCACCCGTTCAGCAGATACGGGAGGGTAATGAGTGCGAAGAGCATCACGAGCATGACTGAGCTGATGACGGATACGACCGGGGTGCTGTACTTTGCGAGGCCCCTCTTCTCGAAGAGCCGGTCGATCGCCTCCTTCAGGATGTACCCGCCGTCGAGTGGCACCATCGGGAGCGCATTGAAGATCCCGACATTGATGTTTATCCACCCTACCCAGAAGAGGAGGTGGACGAGTCCCCAGAAGATCCAGGGAGCGGGGACCACGTAGTTCGCAGTATCGGGGGTATCAAATGCGATGATGCGGAGGAGCTGTCCACCGAACGTGGTATCGAAGGGGACCGTCATGATCCGGAGGAAACCAATCGGCGAGAGGGTGGTCTTGATCGTATCGAGGACCGCGTTCCCGTCGTAATAATAGATCCCCATGAAACCCGATGTCCGGGGTTCCGGACCGGTGGTATCAGGCCAATCGGTCAGCGTAAGGTTATAGGTCCCTTCGACACCCCCGGAGAGGACCCCGAGCGATATCGTGTCCCCCGGTCTTGTCTGGTTCAGGAGAGCGCTCACCTCGTTCCTGGTATAGACATCGGCCCCGTTTAAAGAGACGATCACGGAATTTGGCGGTACACCTGCGATATCCGCGGAATAGTTCTGGTATATTCCCTGGATCACGGGGGCGCCGGTGGGGACGGCAGTGCCCAGCAGGGCGACCATGAGCACGATACAGACCACCCCGATCGCGAGGTTGTTGGTGATCCCCGCACCGAACATACGCATCTTGGGCAGGCCTTTCTGCTTGTCGAGCTCGGCCTCGTCCGGCTCTACAAAGAATCCGATCGGGACAACGGCGATGAGAGCACCCACTCCCTTCACGGCGATCTTCTCTATCCGGCAGAGAATGCCATGTCCGAATTCATGTATCCCTATCGCGATGATCAATGCGAGCCACACTGCTATCGTCGAGGGAACGAACTCGTTCAGGCCTGGGATAAGGAGGATGTTCTGCGGCTTGTAAATCCCCGTCGGCGCGGGCGGCGCAACAATTGTCATGTTCAGTGCGAAAAAAAGGGACGCGGTGATCAGGACGGAGACGATCGCGACAACGATGACACCTATCGTGCCGTAAATCCGGAGCGGGAGTGAAAGGACCGTAAATTTATCGAAGAAACCGACCTTTGACGTCTTTATCGCGATGATTGGGCCGTAAAAGACGACATTGTCCACGAGGAACCGCCCGACCGGGTTCAGCCCGGCACGTACCTCCGGGTTTTCAGTCTGGACCCCGACAAGCTCGCCGTCAGCGCGGACATCCACCCGCAGTCTCTCGAGAAGCTCGTTCCTCTTCCGGTAGACGGCCAGGGCGACGATCGCATAAGCCATCACCAGCAGGACGAGAGCAAGGACCCACTCCATTCTATACACATGGTTCGGAGACCTAGATAAAACTGTGGAACGACCCAAAGCGGCTAGAAATCAGAGAAACTTGACTGTTCCATTGCCGAAATGATTGTGCCCACCGTCTTCCAGGACGTGCGTGCACACCGGGGCGGGTGCCCGTTCCGGTCTATATACTCCGAGAGCCAGGTGATCGTCTCGGGGTCCGAAGGATAACCGGTCCCGATGCTTCCGTATTCATCTGCCAGTTCCCGGATTTTCCGGTCCCTGGTCACTTTCGCCACGATGCTCGCGGCAGAGACGATCCGGAAACGCTCATCGGCATGATGCTCTGATATTATCCGGCAGGGAAAACCGAGCCGGCCGGAGACCATCCTCCCGTACCGTGGTGCGTTGACGTCGCACGCATCCACATATGCGGTCTTTGGCACGATCTCGCTGATCGCCCTGGCATGGAGCATCGCCACCAGGGAATTCATGGTCATTCTCTCCCGGAAACCATCGATCTCCGCCGCCGAGACGACCACGGTCGCGATCCTGCATTGCGCAGTTATCTGTCCGAAGAGCTCTTCTCTTCGTTCGGGCGAGAGCTGTTTCGAGTCCTTCACCTCGATATCGGCAAAATCGTCCTTCCCTGAATATCCGACGGCGGCCACCACCATCGGTCCGAGGACCGAGCCTTTGCCCGCCTCGTCGACTCCACAACGCACAGGTGAAGGTGTGTGCGGGGATTATTTTAAAGATCGTGAGGGTCGTGGCGGGGATGCCAGGCGGAAAATCTCAACTCTCCTCTTCCGGGATCAGGATCCAGGCGGCAATATAGGCGAAGATGCCGATGCCGATGGAAAGGAGGGTGAGAACGACCCAGAGGATCCGGACGATGCTCACGTCCACATCGAAGTACTTCCCCATCCCTGCGCAGACTCCGCCAAGCATCCTTCCTTCTTTCGGCCGTGTGAGGCGTTTTTCCATCATTACTCCCTGGGAACCGGAACGAAAAGAACCTTTTGCCCCACCGGTCCTGTTGTCTCCTCCGTAAGAAAAGGTTTTTTGGAAATGGGGCTGTCAGACAGAGCCCGTCCATAATGTAGAGAAAGAAAAAGATTATTTTGGTTATTGCTTGAGAAGTTCGCGAAGTCCTGCGAGCTCCACGAGGAGCATCGGGTTTCTCTTGATCAGCTCTTTCACCAGCTGGAGCGTGGAGAAGTGTTCCAGGTTGATCTTCGAGGCCGACTGGATGAGGTCATTGAGTTTTGCATCGGTGAGTGCGATCGCGTACTCCTTGATGTGATAATTGCGTTCGATGGTCTTTCCGACCTTTGCAGCCCGCCAACCGGCATCATAGGGCATGAGCGCCTCCTTGCCGCAGTCACCGTTCGAGATCGCTTTTGCGGCGGTTTCAGCCGCAAGTCTGCCGGTGAACATCGCATTGTAAATGCCTCCACCCGTGAGCGGGTCGACTACCCTGGCTGCATCTCCCACGATCACAAGACCATCGGCGACCGTGCAGGGGAGCGGTCTGCATACCGAGACCCCGCCGACGATACACTCGATTGTCTTTCCATCCGGGAAATGAGAGGCGACGAACCGGTCCAGGTAATCCTTCGCCCGGTGCCCTGTCCCGCTCTTCTTCCCAGATATCCCGATGCCGACGTTCGCCGATCGATCGCCCTTGGGAAATACCCAGAGATATCCTTCAGGCGCGACCTTGTTGCCCAGGTAAAAGACGGTCGTATGCGGATCGATATCGATGTCGGTCATAAGGTACTGGGCAGAGGACATGATCTCTCTGAGGGGGACCGTCGTATCTATCCCGCACCACCTTGAGAACTTCGATTCCACGCCATCGGCTGCCACCGTTACATCTGCGGTGACGTCCTTCTTCATGCCGCAGAACTCGAGTTGTGCCCCTGCAACTTTTCCGTCCTTCATGATCGGGCTGCTCGCGCGGGTTTTGACCGAAATGTCCGCCCCTGCATCAGCTGCCTGCCAGACGAGCTCGCGGTCGAACTGCTTCCGTTCGAGGACATACCCGACCTTTCCCCCGGCCATCTTCGACTCGAGGACCATTTTAGTCCCGTCAGGTGCAACGAGCGCCGCATTCTTCATCTCGGCAGAGATAAATGACGGATCCGGCTTGACGAACTCGGCCAGGGCCTCCATCCCTATCCCTTCCGCACACCTGACCGGGACACCAATCGCCGGTCTCTTCTCAACCAGGCAGACCGACAAGCCGTCCCTGGCAGCCGTTCTGGCCGCAATCGCTCCTCCGGGACCGCCACCGATCACAATGAGGTCATAGTGGTTTTTCATGCACAACCTCCAGGGCTCCGAGGGGGCAGGCTTTCGCACAAATCCCGCAACCCGAACAGCCCGGTCCGACCTCCAGGTACGCATCGATCAGCTCCAGCTGGCCCTCGGGGCAGACCGATACGCAGCAACCGCAGTACCCGCAGATATCTCTTCGAACTACCAGCATCCAGATCAGGTTGGGGATTGTTCAGGATAACCTTTACCCATGAGGTACGAAGCTTCAATAGAATCCCCTGAATCCCCAGGTCCGTCTGAAATTTACTGTTCGGCGAAATAAAGGTTAGAGACGACGAATTTTCTGGACAAGCATGAATTTGGGAGGAGAGAAATGGAACAAGGAGATGCCGGGACCAAGGAAGGAGTTACAGGATCTCGAATGACCCGTAAAGTCCCCCCCCACCGGGGATCAGTTTTACCCGCCCGGTCCGGAAGGAGTCGATGGCAC
>JAJRBP010000141.1 GCA_028679405.1 Methanoregulaceae archaeon
CTGTAATTCCCCCTGCGATTTTCATTTCACATGGTATCCAACCGGGGCCACCGATCCTCAGGCATGCCGGTTCAATGATCTAACTCACAATGCATTACATTGATGCATTACATCACCGCCAGGTTTTAATTCCATGACAGGGTAAGACTGTACCAGGAAGAGGCTCCATTGGAGAGACTACTTCGACAAGGGAGAGAAGATGTACAAGATCAGCTCAAAAGGAATGGTCCTTCTTGGATTCTGCCTGATCGTTCTGCTGGCCATACCGGCAACAGCGGCAACGAGCGAGTGGATATTGCCCAGAGGAAACTTATGTATTGAATCGGAACCGATCGGAGCGACGGTATTTGTAGACGGGCACGAAGCAGGTATCACACCGGTCTGTATTTCCGACCTTCGCGCAGGGATGCACCGGGTAGCCCTGAAGCTGGCCGGATACCAGAATGTGCATGAGAATGTGTGGGTGTCCGGGGGCGGGGAGACCGTCAGGACGTTCGTGCTCCGACCGCTGCCCGTGGGGAACCTGAGTATCAACTCCGTGCCTGAAGGTGCATCGATCTATCTCGACGGGACGCTGGCAGGGACAACACCTGCGCTTCTGACCGATATCCCCCGGGGGAAGCACCTGATTGTCCTGAAAGCGGACGGGTACCGCGATCTTTCCAAAAAGGTGATGGTAATCGGGAATATGACCCGGTACCTGAAATTCAGGCTCCATCCCGTTCCTTCGGGATTTGGAAACCTGAGTATCAGCTCAAAACCGCCAGGTGCATCGATCTACCTCGATGGAGCCCTTGCAGGTACCACGCCAGCGCTGCTGACCGGGGTTGCGATGGGAAAACACACGATGACAGTGAACCTTACAGGTTACCGCAACACCACGAGAATGGTCATGGTAATCAGCGACAAGACCATCAAGGAGATGTTTGTCCTCCACAAGGAAAAAAATCCCCACCCCAATAAGAAATAATTGAACAATCTGCCCATTCTTTTCCGGGAAGCCTCCCCGGCCTCGCCCGGTCCCGGTTATTATTTTACCTGTCCCGGCTCTTCGCATCCCGGCCAGACCCAATTTCAGCGACGGTTCTCATGGTGCGGTCCTCTGCGAGTAGTCGGAAACGATTTTCACATAGGACATTCCGTCTCTGTCACCGCTTCAGGAAAAATGATTCATGGGGCCGATATCGGGAGGGCGGGCGCCCCAAGGGTTTTTTTTCTTTTCCACTCGCGATTCATTATCCTGGACCATTTCCGGATAATCCGGAATTTAAAAGGTGCGTTTCACAGGGGTCCCTGCCTGTGTAGGGATCGTAATCCCCGGACTGACTCTCCCCTCAACCCTCTCCGGCCCCGGATTCGTGACCTTCCTCCAGCTTTCTCCACGTGAGATGTTCGTAGAGACTCGACCAGAAGAACCCGAAGCTGAACGCAAACAGGAGCTCCTCGACCGGAACACCGGCCACGAGAATTCCCGAGAGTGCGGAAATGTTCCAGACCCGCTCAACATACCCTGGGGCAAATATTATGAGCGTATAGAAATAGGCGAAATAAAGCCCGAGAAAGATGAGGCCTGAGACGATCATCTTCTTCCAGAGGTCCGGCCTGCAGTACCAGGTGAGGAACCCGCTTACCATGAGAGAGATCACGCCGTTATAAATTGGATTGATCGGTGTCAGTACCATAAGGATGACGAATAGAACCGGGGCCGCGATTATTGCTGCAGGGTGAAACCGGTGACGGGGCCCAAGGATCTCGCGTATCGTCATCTTCAGGTGACGGACCGGGACGATCCGTTCGTAAATCACTTCGGCGATTCCCCCGACGCCGAAACAGAAGATAAGGCTCTCGATATCAAAACCGGTAGTGCGGGCGAGGTCGAACAGGGAGGGAGGGTTCCAGTACTCGGGAACGAAGAGAGGCTCGGTCAGGCCGAGGAGGGAGGTCCAGAGGCTCACGATAAGCATCTCCCTCCTGCTCACGTCCGACCTGATCGTCACGTAGACACAGAGCCAGAGAAGAATAAAACCGAGGCTCCAGGTAAGCCAGACCAGGTCCATCGGAACACCTGCCACTTTATCATATTTAAGCCTGGGGGCTGGTTAAAAAAAGGAGCAGTTACCTGACTGGGATAAACTTGCCGGATCAACATTTCCCCGATTGAAAGGAGATCATGCGTGAAGGCAGCAGTTGACTCTACCCGGTGTAATCTTTCTGCCATCGGGGTGGAGGAATAACCGTTTCGGCAGCAGACCTTTTTGTACCTTGTCGCACTATACACTTGGATCGTGGTCACACGTTTCCGGCGCTATGCGCAGATCGCGGACGTACTGGTAAAGTACGGCTTTGGGATCGTGGTCTCAGAGATATTCCCCGGAATTCACCGGTTCCGGATCCCGGGAGGGAGCGAAGGCCGGGACCGCCGCGTGTACGAGCGGATCCGTCTTGCCATCGAGGAGCTCGGGCCTACGTTCGTGAAATTCGGCCAGATTGCCTCGACCCGCCAGGACCTCCTGCCGCCTCCTCTGATAGAGGAGCTCAGGAAACTCCAGGACCAGGTCCGTCCTCTGCCGTTCTCAGAGATAAGGCCGGTGCTTCTCGAGAGGAACCGGGATCTCGCTGAGTATTTTACGGAAATCGAGGAGACTCCGGTGGCTTCCGCCTCGCTCTCGCAAGTCCACCGGGCGGTGCTGAAGGATGGCACGAAAGTCGCCCTCAAGATCCAGAGGCCGGGGATCGAGGCGATTATCGAGACGGACCTCGCGATCCTCCAGTCGCTCGCCGTACGCATCGAGGCGGTCTTCCCCGAGTCCCGGATATATAACCCGAAAGGCATGGTCAGGGATTTCTCATCCCAGATACGAAAGGAGCTCGACTTCCTGCGGGACGGGGCAAATGCTGATCGCCTTGCCCTGAACTTCCGGGATATACCGGGTGTCCGGTTTCCAAAGATATACTGGGAATACAGCACCAGACATGTGCTCGTGATGGAGTTCATAGAGGGGGTGCGGGTCGACGATACGAAAGCTCTTGCCGGGATGGGAGTCGACTCTGTCGCGATTGCGAAACATGGATTCGATGCGTACCTGAAGCAGATCTTTGAGGATGGATTTTTCCATGGCGACCCGCACCCCGGGAATCTCCTGATTACACGGGGAGGCGAACTGGTTTTCCTCGATTTCGGTATCATAGGGGTGTTGCGGCCCGAGAAAAAGCGCCTTTTCATGAAACTCCTGGAAGGGCTGGTCTTTTCCGACGGCCGTCTTGTGCTCACCGCCCTGGAAGGTCTCGGTGTCTCGATCCGGGAGGAGGACAAGGACGAGGTGCGGGATGAGATCTATGTCGCACTCCTTGATGCCGAGGGGATCATTATCGGCCGGTTTAATTTTGGCGGGATGGTCGACAACCTGACAGAGATCCTCCGGAGGTACGAGATCAGGATCCCGGTCACCCTGATGCTCATGCTCAAGGTCATCGTGATGGTCCTTGACATCGGGATTACCCTTGATCCGAAGTTCGATTTCAAGGCAAACGTGAGCCCGTTCATGGAAAACCTGATGAGGAAGGAGTACATGCCCGGCAAACTTGCCGGCCGGGCAGCCCAGGCGTTCCTCGAGACTGCAGACGAGATGTACGATTTCCCCAGGAACGTCAACAGGATGTTTAAAAATTTCTCCACCGGGACGATCAAGGTCGAGATCGTCGAGAACGAGGTGCAGAAACTCCAGAAGTCGCTCGATGAGTCGAGCAACAAAATCCTTGTCGGGCTGATAACCGCCGCGCTCGTGGTCGGCTCATCTGTTGTCCTCCTCTCCTCGAACGTGGTACTGCCGTACTGGATCTTCTACCTCGCGATTCTCGGGTATGCGGCCGCAGTGGTGATCGGGTTTTATGCGCTCTACCATACGCTCGCATACCATTTGTAGAAACAAAAAGTTGAACGAGAGGTTAATAGGGGGATACCCTCATTCGACAGACATATCCGTCTGGTGGATCCCGAACAGGTTCCCTTCCGGGTCCTTGCAGTATGTTTGGTACCCTGCGCCTGGGATCGGCATCTTCGGAGCAACGACCTTTCCGCCCGCCCGCGTGACTCTTTCGAGGAATTTATCGGCCGAAGGAACGATGACCGTGTTCACCGTTGCCTGGTTCATCATCCGTTTCATGATCCCGCCGTTGATCCCCGGATCAGTGTCCGGGCCGGTCGTCACGAGCCAGTACTCCACCGGACCCTCCCATTTCTCGATCATCCATCCAAAAAAAGTCTTGAGAATTTCACGGCATGTTCAGGATCGTGTGGCGCCTGGTTCAAAGCGGGCAACTCCTGGCATCAGTATCCTCCATGAAAACCGGCATACAAGGCACCGGGCTGATGGTTAAGCAGCCGGATCAAAGATAAATATTCCGGGGACAGGCCGGGCAGTCGTTCTGAAAAAAGCAGGTGGGAAAATTATTTTATGGATTCCGGGGATTTTTCTTGGTCTTTCCCGAAGTACAGGGCACAATGGCAGCTCCCTTCTGCCTCGATCTCGTCCTTGTGATAGACGCAGGGGCAGACGATCTTCTTGTCGGCCTCGACGTCTCCGGACCGGATCCTGCAGGGACAGTATTTTTCCCCGAATTTTTTCATGTTCCTCGCAAGGCCTTTGACCACTGCACGAAGCCTTTTATCGTCCGGGTTCAGGGAGAGATCGTGCTCCTTCGCGTACTTCGCAGCCCACTCAAGTATGTCCTTTTCCATCTGGTCTTCTTCCATTCTTTCCCTGCCTATCTCAGCTCGATATGCCTTATCACCGGGAAGGATAAACATTTCCCGTTCCCCAACCCCGCAACTGGTCCTGACCCGAATTTTCCAGGCGATGACCTGATCACATACTCCATGGTCGATCCGGGACGGCACCCATGACTGATATGCCCGGCGTTGCCTTCCCTGGCACCTTGTGTACACAAATCCCCCTGCGGGCACGATAACCAGGAAGAGATGCGATGCTTTACGATCATCCACTCCATGACGTGCGGGATCATTTTCCACCGTGGGAATCCAGGACGATAAGGGCCGCGACCTGGCGGTACCGTTCGATTACATCACCTTTTTCGAACCGGTACACGTCCTTGTCCAGGGATTCGCCCGAGGCGTCCCACAGCCGCATCGAGTCCATGCTGATCTCGTCGCCCAGGTAGATCTCCCCGTCCTGCCTCCCGAACTCAAGCTTGAAGTCGACCAGGGTTACCCCCCGGGCGGCCAGGTACTCGCGGAGAAGGGTGTTTATCCTCAGGGAAACC
>JAJRBP010000154.1 GCA_028679405.1 Methanoregulaceae archaeon
ACCACTGCGCCCTTGTTACCCTCCTGTACAAAAACGGGTACGACGGTCCGGTATACAGCACCCCGCCCACAAGGGATCTTTCGGCGATGCTCCAGCTCGACTATCTCGACGTGAACCACAAGGAAGACCGGAAGGTGCCGTACAGCTCGAAAGAGGTCCAGACCTATATCCGTCACTCGATTACACTGAACTACGGCAATGTCACGGATATCGCCCCGGACATCAAGCTCACCTTCCACAATGCAGGACACATCCTCGGTTCTGCGATCGCTCATTTCCACATCGGCGACGGCCTGTACAACATCGCGTTCACCGGAGATTTCAACTACAGCAAGAGTCGCCTCTTCAACCCCGCGACGAACTCGTTTCCCAGACTTGAAGCGCTCTTCATGGAGAGCACGTACGGCGGCAGCAACGACATCCAGCCTGCCCGTGCGGATGCAGAGGAGAAACTCTACGAAACAGTGAATGTCGTGCTCTCGCGTGGCGGGAAAGTCATCATCCCGGCGTTCTCTGTCGGCAGGTCCCAGGAGGTAATGCTCGCACTCGAGGAAGGGATGCGGAAGCAAAAAATCCCGGAAGTAAAAATTTACCTCGACGGAATGATCCGCGAGGCCACGGCAATACACACGACGTACCCTGAATACTTAAACAGCGACCTCCGGAACCAGATCTTCAAGGAAGGAATGAACCCCTTCCTGGCACCGTGTTTCGTTGCGGTCGACTCGAACGATGTCCGCGAGCGGGTATATGCGGGAGACCCCTGCGTCGTGATCACCACGAGCGGGATGCTCAACGGCGGGCCGGTCATGGACTACCTCACGAACCTGGCTGCCGACGAGAGAAATGCACTGGTATTCGTCGGCTACCAGGCAGAGGGTACCCTGGGGCGGAGGATCCAGAAGGGCTGGCGGGAGGTTCCCCTCGGTCGCCGCGAGACGATCGTCATCAACCTCGAGATCGTCACGATCGACGGATTCTCAGGACACTCTGACCGGAGACAGCTGGTGAATTACGTCGGACAGGTCCAGCCGCGGCCCGAGAAGATCTTCACGATACACGGGGACGAGAACAATACCATAGACCTTGCGAGTTCGCTTTACAAGAGGTACCATATCCAGACCCACTCTCCCATGAACCTCGAGACCTACCGGATGGTCTGACGGAGAGGGCTCCGGAGGGCAGATGCGCGAAGATATCGTCCTGTATTTCGGTGTCTTCGGTTTAATGGCCCTCTCGAATGCGATAGTCCCGGTCCTCCCCCTGATAGCGGCCGGACCTGCCGTCCAGGGGATTATCTATTCGGCTTATTTCCTCGGCGCCCTCGTTTCCACCCTTCCCACAGGCCTCCTTTGCGACCGCTTCGGAGAGACTTTTTTTATCCGGAGCGGTCTCCTCCTCACAGTCCTTTCAGGGATCTTTCTGCTGATGGCGTCTTCATCGCCATTTTCTCTTGTCATCGCACGGGTTATCGAGGGGATCGGAGCGGGACTGCTCGTTGCGTCCGCACTCTCCTGGCTGAACAGGCAGCCGGACCATCAGAAGATGACCGGTTATTTCATGGCCCTGCTCAATGCCGGACTCGTTATCGGCCTCATCGGAGGCGGGGGAGTCGCGTCCATCGTGGGGGTGCCGGATGCAGGACTCATGCTTTTCTTGATCCTGACCGCCATTCCATTCCTGGCGAGCCTGCTCCCGGGAGGTGCCAAGGGCAGCGTGCTTCGGTCCGGAAGGAATATGCGGGAATCCCCGGACCGGTTGTCGGCCGCATGGAACATCAGGAATGAAATCGGCCGGGTCGGGGGGGTCTTCTCTAGGTTTTTCTGGCTCTGGTTTTCAGCACTCGTCCTTATCGGGTGCACCGGTGTGTTGAGCGCACTCTACCCTGAGCTCTCAGGGGAGCCGCCCCATATAGCCGGTCTCCAAATTGCAGCGATGAGCGTGAGTACCATTGTCACCATACTCATCGTCGCCCGGGTCACGCTGCCCCCGGTAAGGACTCTGCAGGTTTGTGCCGTCCTGATGGCCGGATCGGTCCTTTTCACGTATTACAGTCCATGGGGATTCGTCATTGCGGGGGCTGTCGCAGGAGTCGTGATGATCGCCCAGCTTGCGTACCTTGCCCAACAGACCGGGCAGCAGCAGGGGCTCCTCATGGGTCTGTTCAACACGGCCAGTTATGGAGGTATGACGCTGCTTCCCTTTCTTGCCGGCCTAATCGCCGGGTCGGCATTCTTCGCGGAGCCATTCATGATGGCATTTCTCTTCACGGCAGTTCTCGCGGTCCTGGTTGCGGTTACCGTCGGCCGGTGCGGATGCGATCATGGAATTGATCCGGGCACGATGCAGACCTGAATGATACTCTCTTCATTACCAGGAATGCAATTTCCAAATCATCGGGTTTGTCGATCCGAAATATTGTCCAGGCATTGTTGCGCCAACGAGGATGCTTTTCATGCGGGTCAGGCGGTCGGTTGATCGTTGCCGCCATTCAGAACTGTCGCCATGAAGAAAAATAAAAAATGCATTCGAAAGGATCGACAGGGATCTCATCGGGTCATTTTTGTGAAATGTAGGTAGGAATAAATATGCCGACAACCAGAACCCGTACTAACAGAAGTGATACACATGAAAGCAGTACATATTGTTGCACTCGTAGCTGTCGTGAGCCTTTTCCTGGTTGGTATCAGCCCGGTAATGGCAGTAGAAAATCCGTTTCCAAACGCGACCTTCAGTTCGGGGTCGTTCGAAAATTCCTTCCCAAGCGCTAACATAACACTTGCCGATGGCAGTGTCTGGACACCAGGCACGTCGCTCGGGTTCAACATCACGCCCCTGACGCCGTCCAGCACGCTGGCAGCATCTGTCATTCTCGCCGACGGGACGAACTGGACTCCGGGTAATCCCCTCTCGATCAGCACAACGCCCCTGACTCCGTCGAGCACGCTGGCAGCATCCGTCATTCTCGCAGATGGGACGAACTGGACACCGGGTTCTGCGCTCGGGTTCACCGTGACTCCCCTCACGCCGATCACCCTGGATACATCCTCTATCAGCCTTGCAGATGGAACAAAGTGGACCCCTGGAACATCCCTCATCATCCCGACGAGTGTCATTCTCGCAGACGGGACGACCTGGCCGCCGGTCTGAAACATCCCCGCCTGCATTTTTTTCATTATGTGAACCGGATGCATGGGAGTGGGCATCCATTCTGTTAGGGCAGTTGCACGAAAATCCCGGGAACATGATCAGGACCGGTCCTCGCCCGCTCCGGACTTTACATGTGGCAGAAGAGATCGAATTCCGGCCGGACCACGTGCGTTCCGGCAGCGGTACCTGCATCTCCCGGCCTGGATGCAAACTCACGATGGAATGCTTTATAGGTTTGCACCGTGATTATACGACTTCGGAACAGGGAGTTTCGCGATGACGCAGGAGTCCATACTGATCGTTGAGGACGACCCCGTCGTAGCGAAAGTCATCGAAGAAGGTCTTCTCAAGCTGGGATTCAGGATCTCCGGTTCTGCGACCAACGGCAAGGACGCCTTGTCCATGACAGCCGGAACGAATCCTGACCTCATCCTTATGGACATCAACCTGAAGGGTCCGATCGACGGGATCGAAACGGCCAGGACGATCAACTCCAGGTATAGAATTCCCATCGTCTATCTTACCGGGTTGTCAGACCAGGCGACACTGTCAAGGGCACTCGATACCGCTCCGTACGGGTACATTGTGAAACCCTTCGACTTGAACACCCTCTCTATTACGATCAGGCTCGCCCTGAACGAGCGGCGGATCAACCGGGAACTGGAGGACAAATGTGTCTGGCTCCAGAATACCGTGCAAGTACTGAATGAAGGGATTATTGTGGTGGATCAGCATTTGAGGGTCATCTTTGAAAATTCTGCCGCAGAAAAGATGACTGGCCTGGCGAGTCGTGAGGCGTCGATGAAACGGGCCGGGGAGGTGCTTACCTTTCACGATCCTATAAGCGAAAAACCCTTCAGGTATAACCTTGAACCGGTCCTCCATAACGGGATCATCACGATAACCCAGAGCAACTCCCTGTTGGTCTCAAAAGACGGCGCCCGGACCCTGATCCGGGACAGTATTGCGATTCCTCTTAAAAACGGGCGGGGGGTAACTACCGGTGCAGCGGTGATTCTCTATCCAAAAGCAGAAGGGGTCCATCCGGGAATTAAACCCGACAGTACCATCCGGGGTGGTACCACAACGTTCGACATCACGGCTTTTCATCAGCAAGGGGAACGACAGGGCGAACCGGATTTCCAGAACGATCCCGAGAAGTGCTATGACTATGGGAATCACCTCATGGCGGTCAGGAGATATGAGGATGCAATTGCGGCATACAATATGACCATCGCCATCAATAATATTCATTACCGGGCATGGTATGCAAAAGGGACAGCACTCGAGAAGCTGGAACGGAACAATGAAGCCCTGGAGGCGTATAACCAGGCCCTTTCAATTCATGGCACGAACCCCCATATTCTCCGGGCAAAAGGAAACCTGCTGAAAAAGATGGGCGAGGACGGTGAGGCCGCGAAATGCTTCTCGACCGCGGACCTGTATACGAAGTGAATCTGATACAGGTTTACTCTCTTTAAAATCGAAAAAATAAAAGCAGAACTGGTAGGGAAGGATTGAAGACTTTTCTAATAGAGCCGCTGGAGGGATTCGAACCCCCGATCTGCTGATTACGAATCAGCCGCTATACCACTAAGCCACAGCGGCGCACCCCACAATATTGGAACGCAGAGTTAATAAAAATTCTCGGGATGAGCAGGCGAAACCTGCTGGTTTTCAGGAGTATCCGCGTATTGTCTTGACCGTCTCCTCGCCCTGCTGAGACTTGACCGTGCCGAACTTCGACTCAAAGTCCGCCATCGTGCGTGTGAGCACCGCGAGGAGATTTTTTGCGTGAGTCGGGGTGATACTCACGATCGCCTTCGCCCGGGCCTGGTTCACGCCAGGTATCTGGTGGAGGAACACGAACGTGAATTCGTCTTCTTTGTACGCGATCTGAATCATATTGCTATAAACAGGATCGAGGCCCTGGGGGATGTTGACCGCTATCTCATGGGTTGTCATGACTATCTATCGGATTTCCCGGGAGAAATAGTTCGTGATGCGCGTTCCCCGCATTCTCCCGGGCATTAAAGGGGGGGAGTGTCCGGAAATCTTTCGGAGAATCTTTATCTGTTAAATGCTTTGAGGTTGAAAAAGAGCCGGAACCGCCAATGGATGAACCGGCGGGTGGGATCCTGCCACCACGGGCATCGTGCCAATTTTTGTATGAGGGTCTCTCCCTTCTTCACAGGGATTCGGAAAAGAATCGTTCCGGATCCTAAAAGGAGGTACATGCGAATGAATTACTACAGGAAAGAGATATCGACCGGCTTCCGGAATCAGGTCGTGATACTGAGAGCGAGAAAAGCTCTCATCGCCGCGGCCGGGATTCATTCGGTCACCATGGTCATGCTCTTCGCATGCCTTGCAGCCCCGCTCTGCGGAATGTACGCATAATCTGGGCGTTCTGCACATGCCATTGGCCGGTGAACCGGAGAACAACCCCGGTCAGGAACCCGGCCCGGGGGACATTAGTCCCCCTATCACAATGGTCAGGGGAGAGGTATTCGCAAAACGAACCATGAGCGATAATTCCGGATCTCTTTTTAGGGACTATTCCAAAATAGTATCAGGATTCTTATGCAGGAGAAGCTCGCAATCTCCACCATCGTGAAGGCATCGATCTGCCCGCGGCTGGTGTATTTTGGAGAAGGCGAAAACATGGAAGAATCCGAACGATATATCGTCCGGAAGCAGATCTCATATCACCTCGGCGGGGTTCTTGAACAGGACGAAATCTGGAACGAGATCTTACTGGTCAGGCCCGGGATCGATCCTGCGATGAGGGAGTACCTGAACAGTGGTATCAGGGCATGCAGGAATGATGCATGGCGGTCGGCCTCTGGGCATGATCTTGTGGTCTCCTCCGAAAAGTACGGCATGGTCGGAAGGGTCGACAGGGTGTTTGACGAACCGCCGTTTTTTTCGATAATCCGGGCGAGACAGGCGCAGAAATACGGGATATCCTTATCAGACCGCCTGCGAATTTCCGCCTGTATGATATGCATGCGGGAGGATCCCGGTCTTCCGGCAGAAAATGGAGTAATCGAGTACCTTGAAACCGGGACTATGCTGACCTGCACGCCCGAACCGCGGGATATCCGGAGACTCCTCTCTGCGGTGAGATCCGCACGTACGGCAGTAAAAGGAGAGATTCCTGCACGACCGCCGAATGCGCCATGCCAGGGGTGTAGTTACCGGTTAAAGTGCGATCCCGGCCCGAGAAGACTATCCGACCTGTTCCGGACATCCTGAAACGTCATCGATGCTTTTCGAGCAGGCTGACCGACCTGATATATTCCCCGGGGGCCTCCCGGCTTGTCCCGACCACGAGCCAGCGTTCCCCGTTATTTTCTTCACATACTCCAGAAGCCTCGAGGACTTCACCGGCCCTCGCCTGCCCGGCATACGTGTGCGTGAACGAGATAACCCTGGATATTTCTTCATGACGGACGGTATACACCGCAGGGTGGTCAAAAGCACGGTCGGCATTTATCACCTCTGCCCTGATGAATTGTCTGCCGAGCACTTTCCCCTTCACTGCCGCCCTGGTCTCAATGTCCGTATAGGGGCGCGTATAGAGAAGATCAAAATATGTACCCCCGATCTGACCGCGGTTCCATTTGCGTTTTTCATGGAGGATGAATTCCTGGAATGGAATGGATGGCCTCCGCTTTTCGTAGATACGCAGCCACATTGCATCCGTGATCTCTTCAAGGAGACCTTCCCCGACCAGCTCTTCGAGTCTTCGCGAAGCCTCCTGCCAGTGCTCTCCATAAATGACAAGGTCGATATCGGATGAGGCGTCCTCCAACCCGCAGAGACGGGAGCCGGTACATCCATACTCCCCCTTTCGGAGCATGAGAAGGCCGGCGATATTCCTGACCCGGGGATCCCGCGACATCGCCTGCCGGATCTCATCTTCAGGTTTCAGTACCTTTCTGATCTCATCTCTGGGAACCCTGTGGATGAGCCTGCAGTAGTCCGGTTTCTTCTCCGAGATGAGAGCATAGGCCTCATCGAAGTCCAGTTTCCTGTACCGTCTTCCTGCCTGGTCCGATCGTTCACCTTCAGGGTGTGGGATATACCGAAGGATGCACCCTACCCTTTCATCATTGTCGTATGCCGATACCGCGTAGAGCCACCCGTCTTCATCCTCGATGAAGTCCCGGAGTCTGATCGGTTTACCCGTCGTCACCCGGACCTCATTTGACTGATAAATTTCCCGATCTCTGCGGACTGGGCACCACTTCGGATAATGTGCCAATCGACCAGATCGACGACAGTACTCGGTGTACCCGGGAGTCTTCCGCCTTCAATTATCAGGTCATAAGGGACGTGACACTCACCGGTCGTGACAGGATCCTTCCCCCCCGACTGGTTGGCGCTCGTCGCAGTAATGGGTGCGTCCAGGGACCTGATGATCGCCACGGGAACCTCGTGGGCGGGAATACGGATACCGATCAGACCAGTCCCGCCTGTCAGGATATCGGGAATGCATGAACGTGCCTTGAGAACGACCGTAACCGGTCCTGGAAGGAATGCGGTGATAAACTCCTCAGCTTTCCCTTCGACTCGTGCGACTGCGTGAAGCATCTCGTCATCTGACACTGCAATGGAGATCGGTTTTCCGATCATCCTGTGTTTGGCCTCGTAAACCTTGTCGATGGCGATGTCGGAGAGGGCGTCTGCCCCCAGGCCATAGACCGTCTCGGTTGGATACACCACCAGGCCGTCGCTCATAAGTACACGGACCGCTTTCTGGATGAGATCCATCAGAATTCACGCCCGCGTACCCTGTTGATATCGAAGACCGCCTTTGTGCTGACCTGCATTACCGCGAAGACCCCGGCCTGGATAGGATCCGTGACGACGAGGTCTGCGTGCTCAGGCACACTCCCTGCCATCTTGAGGGCAATGACAGGTATCCCGGCTTCCCTGACCCGATCCACGGCCTTCGATATCTCCCCCCCCATGATCGATCCCGCAAGCACGAGGATCCCGGCTCTCGGCAGGCGTGCGACAGCATCCACGGCCTGGGCCACCGTTCTCTCACCCACGAGGGGGATGGTATCCACGGAGATCCGTTCTCCCCTGATATTGTGCCGGTCTGCCTCGTTCACCGCACCGAGGGCGACCTGCGCAACCTGGGCACCTCCGCCGATAATGATCACACGGGTCCCATAAATATTTGAGAAAGGCCGGTATGGCCGGACATCCTTCACATGGGGGATCTCCTGGAGATCGTTCAGCATCGCATCAAGGTCATCACCATCCTCATACTCAACATAGAGCTCGGCGAGTTCCCTCATGGGCCCCTCGTCAAATGCTTCCTGGTGAATCATGAGGATATTTGCTTCGTGTCTGGCTACTACTGTGGCGATGTCACGAAGCACGCCTTTCCTGTTCTCCGCGATGATCCGGATAGCACAGAGCTCTGGTTGCTGGTCGGTCATAGAAGAAATGCGATAGCCGGGGATCGAACCCGGGTTAGAAGCTTGGGAAGCTCCTGTCCTGCCGCTAGACTACTATCGCAGGGAATACTCCATTTAAGTCTACGCATGGAAAGATAAAGGTTTTTTATGGTCACATCGACCCCAGTGACCCGGTCATTTCGGGGGTTTGAGATGCTGTATCTCGTAGAGGAGATCCCGGTGATAACTGAGTATCATGTCGCTGATTATCCCGAACATGAAAACCTGGAAACCTACGACGATAAGGAGTACGGTGAGGACCGTGAGCGGCAGGTGGTCCACGTGGTTGAACCATTCTATGATAATATATACCCCGGTCACGAAACCCAGGACCATTACAAGGACACCGATGAGGCCGAAATAGAAGAGCGGGTTGTTCATGCGTGCAAGCCGGTATATCGTGGTCATTATCTTGAGGCCGTCGTGAAAAGGACTGAGTTTTGTGTGAGTCCCTGGTCGTACGACGTACGAGATCGGAAGAACTGCGATTTTCTGACCGTTATGGACTGCCTCTGCCGAGATCTCGGTCTCGATCCCGAATCCTTTCTCCGTAAGGTGCATTTGCCCGACCGCCTCCTTCCGGAAGGCCCTGTAACCTGAAAGTATGTCCCCCAGATACCTGCTGTGAGCCATTTTGAAGAGACGGTTGAGGATCTGGTTTCCAAAGAGGTTCAGCCGGCTGAATGCCTTTTCATTCGCAGGTACCAGCCGGTTTCCGATCACCTGATCGTATCCCTCGACAAGGGGGACGAGGAGCTTTTCGGCCTCTCCCGGGTCGTAGGTCCCGTCACCGTCGAGCATAAGGATGAACGGCTCTTCGATTACTTCGAAAGCCTCGATGATCGCATCCCCTTTCCCTTTTCCCTGCTGGATCCGTACCTCGGCACCCGCATCCCGGGCAATATCCCTGGTATCATCCCTGCTGTTTCCATCGATGACAAGGATACGGTTGTACCCCATCGACCTGAACGACTCGATGATTTCCCTGATTGTCGGGGCTTCATTCAGGGTCGGGATCAGGATACGGACCAGGTCCTTCTCAATCGGCATCGGAGATATTATTTAAAATGCACTATCATAATTGCTTCCATGCACCTCTCGAAGAAAGGGCTCCGGATCCTCGGGATTGCCGAGAGCTTCTCGTCGAGAGAACGTTCGATTCTCGCAGGCGTGGTGATGCGGAGGGATCTCAGGATCGACGGAGTTATCTTTTCCACTGTGACTGTCGGAGGAATGGACGCAACCGGGGCGGTCGTGGAGATGGTAGAATCCCTTGCGAGGAAGGACATCAACCTGGTCATGCTCTCCGGGTGTGTCATTGCCTGGTACAATATTATCGAGGGGGAAGCGGTTTTCACCCGGACAGGACTCCCTGTGGTATGCGTCACTTATGAG
>JAJRBP010000100.1 GCA_028679405.1 Methanoregulaceae archaeon
ATGACGGGCAGCAGGGTCGATGTATCCCTTGCATCGGTCTCGACCTCCGCGAGCGAGCGCTTCGTCGCCGCAACTGCCGACGTGCCGGTAGTCCAGGCGTACTCGATCAGCGGTAAGGGGGTCACATCGTCGGAGGGTACTGCCGACGCAATCGGTTCGATGAGCGCCTTCATGAATGCACACCTTCAGGACGGGAGAATGATCAATGTTACCCCGACCTCCCGGGAGATACTTATCATTACGATGCCAGGTGTATCGGTATGGGATCCTGTCAAATCTGAAGACATCTCGTACTCGAACTCTGTGAGTGCGAGCGGTATAATCAAGGCATTCTCGAATGCCTACACGTACCAGTCTGGTATACGGCGGGTCTGAACAGGAATCGTGGAAGGATTTATCAAAATCCCTCCCTGTGTTTTTTTCCAGCCGGTTCCTGTGAACCGGCAGAGACCGGGGATGTTTTTCTTGTTTTTTTGGGAACATTCCTGCAACACTGCGGGAATCCGTACACTACAATAACCCGTATTTTTCAGCCTGAAGGAAAATCATCTGCAATCCGGGGACAGACAATCCGGTCCCGACAGGGGGGGCTGACCCCTGCCGGCCGCGATACCAATGGTAACTTCCGAAACATTACAGCCTTCTGGAGCTGCGGGTCATTTCAGGGCAGTTGCAGGGAATTTATCTGAGAAAGAATGAGAATCCGGGAGAAAAGGGTACCAGTCAATGGAGATGGGATCTCGACGCGAACCCCACCGATATCCTGCTCACGAACTTCACGAGTGATGACACTGCTGCCTCAAACGTGGTGAAAGGGAAGTGGAGGAGACCTGCTTTTTCTGTCTGACCGGCAATTTGTAAAAAAACATTCGATTCGTTTCCTTCTGAAAAAAACCCGGACCTGGCCCGGGATGCTGTCCGCGACACGAAAATCCTCTTGAACAGAGCATCTCTCAATGACGAATTATCAGAGTTCTTCCGGGTCAGAGTCCCAGGTACGCGCTCTTCACCTGCTCGTCCTTCATCAGGTCGGAGGCGGCACCCTCGTGCGTGATATGCCCGTTCTCGAGGATGTACCCCCTGTCCGAGATCTCGAGCGCGTGCTGGACGTTCTGCTCGACAAGGAGAATGGTGAGTCCTTTCTCATTCAGGACCCTGACGGTGTCGAGCACGGTGGAAACAAAGAGCGGGGATAACCCGAGCGACGGCTCGTCGAGAACGAGCAGTTTCGGCTTCGCCATCAGGCTCCTGGCGATGGCGAGCATCTGCTGCTCTCCCCCCGAGAGCGTCCCTGCAAGCTGGCCGCTTCGTTCCCGGATGACGGGGAAGAGCGAGAAGATCTCCTCGTAATCGGTCAAGGCCGCTTTCCGCCCGTAGGCCCCGAGTTCGAGGTTCTCGCGCACCGACATCCTGGGAAAGAGCTCCCTCTTCTCGGGCACGAGGGAGAGCCCGAGTTTCACGAGCTCGTACGGGCGCAGTCCCGCGATCTCTTTCCCCTCGAACTTAATACTCCCGTTCTGGTCCCGGTTCAGGCCGAAGATCGTCTGGACGAGCGCGGTCTTCCCCGCACCGTTCGCCCCGAGAAGGGTGACGATCTCACCCCTGTCCACGTGGAGGGCGATGTCCCAGAGGACCTGGAGGTTCGAATAAAATACGTTGAGTCCGGAGATGTCGAGCATTCTTTCACTCTTCAGGCACCCTTCAGGCGGTGCACCGCTCTCCGAGGTATGAATCGATGACCCTCTGGTCCCTGACAACTTCCTCGGGGCGCCCGTCGGCGATCTTCTCGCCGCTGTCGAGGACCACCATCCTGTCCGAGACACCCATGATCACCCGCATCACGTGCTCGATCATGACGATGGTGATATTCTTGTCGCGGAGGCGCTTGATAAGGGCTATCGCGTCGGTGCACTCGCTCGGGTTCAGCCCGGTCATCAGCTCGTCGAGGAGGAGGACCGCCGGGTCCGTGGCAAGCGCCCTCGCGAGCTGCGCTCTCCTGAGTTCGACGACGTTGAGACTCGACAGGGGGAGATCGATCTTGTGCGACGGGAACCCGACATCCTCGAGGTGAACAAGCGCCTCGCGCCTTGCTTCATCCATGCGTAACTTCCGCCCGTTCCCGAACAGGGCACCGATCATTACGCATTCGCGGGCAGTGAGACCGGGGAAAGAATGGGTCTGCTGGAAGGTCTTTGCGATCCCCTTCTTGCAGAGCGTATCGAGCGAACACCGGGAGATATCCTCCCCTTCGTACCTGACCGAGCCCGCGTCCGGGCGGTAAATACCGGAGATAATATTCAGGAGTGTCGTTTTACCTGCCCCGTTCGGTCCGACAAGCCCGAGGATCTCGCCCTTCTCGATTCGCAGGTCGACATTGTTGACCGCGACGAGCCCTCCGAATTTCTTCGTTACTCCGTCAAGTCTGAGCACCGCTGTTTCACCCTGCTATTAGCTGACATGCCACGCACTAGCATGATATCATTGGTATGATGCAAATATGAAGATTCCGATGGTGTACGGTCCGCGAATCGTACACGATGCACGCCCCCTGTTTCCCGCTTTGGGACAGGTCCGGTACCTCCGGGGTCCAGTCTTCGTCCGGATGCCGGTAGTCCGTGTAATCCGGCCTCGCGGGCCTTTTTCTGTCGTCCGCATGTTGTACCCGGCCGGGAGCGATTTGTTCATTTGACATGGTTTATTATGCACAGTGACAGTACAGGGAAGTATTGATGAGAGCGACGATCACCATCGACGAGCTGACTACCGATACGATCCAGGCGAAGGGTGTCGAATTTCAGATCGGCCGGGTGATCGAGGCCTGGGAGGAGGAGCCCGGACCCACCAGGATGCCTTCCATAGGGACGCTCAGGAACTGGGATCGCCGGCTTCTCGCCAAATACCCGCCTTTTTATCTCCCGCTTTGTGACCTTTGCTGCCTCTGTACCATGGGGAAGTGCGATCTCTCACGGGGAAAGCGGGGGGCATGCGGGATCGACATGGCTGCACAGCAGTCGCGTATTGTACTGCTTTCGGGGACCATCGGGGCTGCGACCCACACCGGACATGCACGACACCTCCTCGACCACCTGATCGAGAGGTACGGCCGGAACCATCCGCTCGACCTCGGACCCTCCGTCACCCTCGAAGCCCCGAATATCAGGCTCGTTACCGGTATCAAGCCCCGGGCGATCGGGGACCTCGAGGACGTCGTCGAGTATTGCGAACGGGAGATCACTGCACTTCTCTCGTGCTGCCACACCGGCCAGGAAGGGGATGCTCTCGATTTCGAGTCGAAGGTCTTCCACGCCGGCATGGTAGACCACGTTGCCCTGGAGGCATGCGATATCGCGCAGATCTCAGCGTTCGGGTTTCCAAAGGGGCTTTCAGACGCCCCTCTTGCAGAGATCGGGACAGGTTGCATCGATCCGGGAAAGCCGGTCGTCCTGGTCGTCGGCCACAACGTCGTCCCGTCCGTCGGGATCTCCGAATACCTGCAGGAGCATGGGCTCGACGAACGGGTCGAGCTTTGCCGGATCTGCTGCACCGCCCTCGATATCACCAGGCCCAACCAGAAGGCAAAGATCGTCGGGCCTCTCTCCCACCAGACCCGCTTCATCAGGTATGGCGGCGCGGATGTCGTCGTGATTGACGAGCAGTGCATCAGGACGGATATCCTTTCCGAGGCG
>JAJRBP010000127.1 GCA_028679405.1 Methanoregulaceae archaeon
ACCAGCATCCAGATCAGGTTGGGGATTGTTCAGGATAACCTTTACCCATGAAGTACGGAGCTTCATTAGAATCCCCTGGATCCCCAGGTCCGTCTGAAATTTTCTGTTCGGCGAAATAAAGGTTAGAGACGACGAATTTTCTGGACAAGAATGAATTTGGGAGGAGAAAAATATAACCAGAAGATGCCTGGACCAGGACGGAGTTAGAGGATCTCGAATGACCCGTAAAGTCCTCCCCCACCGGGGATCAGTTTTACCCGCCCGATTCGAAAGGAGTCGATGGCGCATGCAACACCTTTGTCGATCTCTGCGATCTCCTCGATCGGAGATCCTGTGAGCACATTGATCTCGTTTCCAAAGGATTCAAGCATACGTGTGTAGATGGCGAGGACCTTTTTCGTCCGGGGGGAACCGACCCCGAGGCACTTCTGAATGATTTCTGTCAACGGGATGATATGGAGATATGGCGGGCGGGGCCGGACGGGCCCGGTCGAGAGTTCACGTGCCCTGTCGAACACTCCCTTCTTGATACGGCCCCCGTCCTTCGGGCACCTCCATCCTGTTTCCACCGCCTCTTCGAGGCTGTACTGCTCGTAGCAGCGGGAACACGCAGTCCGGTTGTACTTCCCCTCCTCCGGAAAGAAACCCGCGTTCATGACGATCCTGCCCGATACCACGCTCTCTATCGCTGCCTTCACCGTCAGGCCGGGGATGTCGAGAGACGTATACTCCCGGCCGCATTTTGCAGGGTCCGTGCTGTGGGCGTCCGAATTCGAAAGGAACGGGATGTCGTAGAGCTCCGGGATTGCGGCTCCGTAGGAGCTGTCGGCCGAGAGTCCGAGCTCAAGGAAGTCCACCGGTTCTGTACCGTAACAGTCGGTGAGCCGGTCGAAATATGCATAGAGGGAGGTCCACGGGGTAAAGGCATGTGACGGGCCGATCGCTCCGCCGAGGTCGTGGACGAAAGCCCCGATCTCGCCGGCCGGGAGGTCCACCCGGGGCCGGCCGTTTGTCCGTATGCCTTTGGCATACGGCTCGAGCAGGGTGGCGAGTTCGGCGAATTGTTCGAAAGATTCCATCAGGACGAGGTGGTGGACCCTGCCAGGTCCTTCGATCTCGGTGGTCGGGACGACGATTACTCCCGGTTCACCGGTAAATTCCTTCCACGCGGCCCTCCAGACAGGGTGCAGGGCATCTCCGCTCCCGAGCACCTGGATGCCTTTTCTAACGCAGGCCTCGATCAGGCTGGCCGGGGTCATTGCCGGTGAAACGGCCATAGAGAAAGGAGAATGTATGTGGAGGTCGGCGTTCGCGTGCATTCTACACGATGTACCGGAGCTCTTCGTCCCTGTTGAGCCGCTCGCCCTCGATGAGGGTCTGGATCATCCGCTCGAGCTCGGTCCCGCGTTCCTGGAGTTTTGTCGGGTCGATCCTGAGGTCAAGGAGCGTGGTAAGGACCCGGAGGAGGCTTGCAGCACTCTTCGGGTCGACAAGGTAGCCGGAGGTCTCTCCCATCAGGCAGATCCCTTCGATCCCCCGGTACGCCGAGAGACCGAGCAGGAGCCCCGCCGCGCCGACTATTCCCCCACCGGGCTCGCCTTTCTGAAAGACAGCCCCGGCCGCTTCAGCAGCCGCAAGGAGTTCAGGCCGGTTGACGGCAGAGAGGACTCGCGGTTCATCCACGAGATGGCCAACGCCGAATCCCCCCAGGGTGTAGATCCTTCGTACGCCGAGATCCTCTGCAATATCGAGGTAGCAGTCGGCGAGAATGTAGTGCCCTTCTCCCGATGTGCTCTGGTGATCACCGACGAGGAAGAGAAGGTGATGCGTTTCCCCCTTGTAGAGGTATAGCTCGTTGTTTGCAAGCCTGATCACCCCGTCCTCTCTGATGATGACCTGGGGCGGGAAAAATATCGAGTTAATCTCAGCGATCTTCTCTGCACCGAGTTCCTGAATCATGTGCTCGGCCACGAGCTTTCCCACATGTCCGATTCCTGGTAGTCCCTCAAGCAGGATCGGTGATTTCAGGTCCCCTTTTGCGAATTCCGGGGAGAAACGGACTTCTACGTCTTCCATCCCCGGACAATCCTCCTATAGCGGCTATACCGGTCTGCCGGGGAGAACCTGGCAGGATGGGCCGATACCGTCTCCCCGTTACAGAGAGGACAGCGTTCGGAGAGCGTATAGGTCATATCCGAGGGGCAGCGCCTGATCCTGCCTTTCATGCGACCTTTCCGGATTTCGGCCTCTTGACAAATTTCCCTTCGCCGCCGGCCCTTTGGATCACGCCGATTGCAGCGCTTGCCGCTTTCTCGATCGCTTTCTCGGCCTTTTTATAGTCGGGGGCAATGACCTTGATCCGATATGCAGGTGCGCCTATATAGGTAAGTTCGATCTCGACATCCGAGATCTTTGGTTCGGCGCTCCTGAGTGCCCGCCTGATGATATTCACGCCATCCGGTTTGTCGGTAGTGAGTATGAGGTTGCCAGTCACGGTCACGCGGGGCAGCTTCACGTTCTCCCTCGCGATGGTGAGCAGCGCATCGGCGACTTTTCCCGGAAGGCCGAGTTTTGGGGCGGTCTCCTCACCGTTCACCGCCAGTTCCTCAAAGGCGGTGTATAAATCGCCGAATTTCTTATAGAGGGCCGTTTCTATCACTTCAGGCTTCTCGCCCGAGGCCTCGGCGGCAAACCCTGCCCACTTGCTCGCCTTCGACTCGTTCTTCCACTCGCGAATTTTCTCGCGCCGCTGGTGCTCATTGACGTCCTTTAAGGAGAGGTCAATATGACCTCGGCCGGTATCGACATGGAGGACCTTACAGACGACCTTCTGGCCTTCCCTGATATGGTCGCGGATATACTTGATCCAGCCGGTGGCAATCTCCGATATCGGGATGAGGCCTTCGCGCCCTTCATATTCGTCGAGCGAGACAAAAGCGACGAAGTCCCGGACCTGCCTCACCGTGCAGACCACGAGTTCCCCTTCGTCAGGCCATTCCTCTCCCGGCATCAGTCCCTCATTTGTACTCTGCGAGGATCTCCGCAGTAACGGTTGCTTTCCCGCCCGATGGCTCTGCGAGGACTTTCCCGCAGACGACGCACACGACGACCGAACTTGCATGGTCGAAGACGAGCTGTTCATGCTCGCAGTCCGGGCACTTCACCTTGAAGAAAGTGCTCCTGTTTTCGCGAATCTGGTGTACCACACTATCACTCCGTCAGTTCGAATTTGCTCACCCGGAAACCGGCGCGAAGATGTGCCTTCCCGCAGGTCTTGCACCGGTATCGTACGTTGATCTTCTTGGTCGGCTTATCGCCGCCGGGCACCTTGGAGAACTTGCCCATACTCCCCACTTTGCTCCGCCTGGCCTTCTGCCGGTCGATCCAATGGAGTCCGGTCGTCTTGGCCTTCTTCACCTTCTCGACTTCGTGGAGCTGGTGATTTCTGCAATGCGGGCAGTAGGTTTTGAATTTCGCTGGCATTTTCATGAAACGAGCACCTTATCTTAGAGCTGCAAATACCAGTATTATGATGGCAGATTTATATTTAACACTATGTTGCGTTCGTTCAGGACTTCGGCATTCTGTCTGGGGATAACCGCGACGTCCTCCCTCCGAAGATAGTAGATCCGCCCGTCAACCCCCATGAAGGGTTCCACGTCCTCGCGGACCCGCACGAGGGAAAAACCGGGGCGGGGGCCGGACTCCCCGCCCGTGATTTCCTCCGGCTCCGGCTCCGGGATCTCTTTCGAACATCTTGGCAGAGGGACCTCCGCCCCTCCCATGAGATCGGACCTGCAGCGACCGATCGCCTCGCAGATGCTGCTGTACATCTCCCGTTCGGAGACAAGCATGCGCTTCATCTCCTCGCGCTCGGTGTGCCTTCCTTCGATGTGGGTGTAGGCGAGCGCAAGGATCTTCTCGGACCGCGCGCGGAAGAGATCGGACAGGGTCTCGCGGATACTTCCTACCCGCTCGATCAGGAGCCTCGTCTCGTCACTCTCAGGGTCGGCTGAGGCGGAAGCGTCGAGGTCCTTTCGCAGGGCCTCGAGGTCCTGGATTGTCCGCTCGAAGAGATCGGGAGGGACGGGTACGAGCCTGCCGGTCTCGCGTTCCGAGAGGAGGATCGCCCTAAGCTCGTCGAGGTGCATCTCATTCCACCCCGGCGATCTCTGCCAGCCCGCGGCAACAGAGGAATACCGCGAGCGCCTCCGGCACCGGGGCGATGCCCGCGGAGAGCTGGTACCTGTTCCCCATCAACGCAAGGCCGAGGTCCCGCGACGTTTCCACCTTCACATTCCTCTCCCCGAATACGACTGCATCGACAAGCGGGTCGAAATCTGCGAGGTCCCTGACCGGGATGCGCGTGACACGCATACCACTCCCGCCATGGAGCGATGTCGGCATACGGATGAGCCTCTTGATATCGGTCGTCACCGGCTCGTCTGCCAGTGCTGCCCTTGCCCGGATACGTGTTGTGAATTCAGGGTCCGCCCCTTCGTTCAGGACATTGATGACCTGCGAGATCCCCTTCTCCCTGAGGAGAAGCGAAACCTCTCCCGCATGCAGGGAGTCGATCAGGGTATCCGCCCTCTTGATGAATCTTTCAGCTGTTTCCCTGCCGATTCCGGGAAGTTCCGCGAGGTGACGCGCCCCGCCCATCTGACCCTCATCCCCTCCGGCACCCGAGGCGAGCCATAAGAGGTACTCGATGAGTGCGGATATATAACGCCTGTGCCATCCGCGGTGCGAATGTGATCCTGCGGAGAGGATTAGGGAAGGGTCGATCCCGGTGCCGCAGACATAGTCGATGAATTCACGGCGTTCCGGGCTCCCGAATCCCCGGACCGCGATATCCTTTATGTGGATATGGTACCCTCTCCCCCCCGAGAAGACGAGGTCGATCGTTTTTGGATCGAATCCGAGTTCCCCGGTGAGCATGTCCAGCAGCTTCTGTGCCTCCTCCTTTACGCGGGCGAGCATGAGGTCATAAGGGCCCCGCATGATGTGGTCCGCATCGAGGTCAAAGATCAGGTCAGCTCCGGACCAGCCCTTCTCCTCCATGGTCGGGGCCCCCGGGGTCGCGTAGTA
>JAJRBP010000196.1 GCA_028679405.1 Methanoregulaceae archaeon
GAAAAACACCCGTTATATCACCCTCATGGCGCTGAAAGGGCTGCTGGATCCGATCCTGCAGGTCCCGGTGAACATCGTGAACGCCGAGTTCATTGCGAAGGAGAGGGGGATCAGCGTCTCGGAGACCACGACCCCTGATGTCGAGGGCTTCAAGAGCCTCGTGACGATCAAGGTCAGGACGGAGACGATGGAGGAGACCATGAGCGGTACCGTCTTTTTCAAAGGCCGGTCCAGGATCGTGGCCATCGGAGGATATACGATGGACATGATCCCTGAAGGCTATGTCATCGTCTCCCGGCATCTGGACAAACCAGGGGTCATCGGCCGTGCCTCCACCATCCTTGGAAAAGGGAATGTCAATATCGCCGGAATGCAGGTAGGGAGGATCAATCCCGGCGAACAGGCCATCATGGTACTGAACGTGGACAGCGAGGTGACACCGGAGATGATGGACGAGATCCGGTCCATGCCGGGGATATTCACTGCAGTCTTTGCAAGGATCTCCGATAATCTGATCTAAAAAATTAAGGGTAGGTCATTGTTACCACCAATCCCGCTCACAAATCACGACGGGGAATTAAAAGAAAATCCAGTCACTAAAATCCAGGTGAAAAAAAGAGCGGGTGTCGGTCTCACTTCTCATATGCGATTGACCCCGCCGCCCCCCGAAATCGCCGCGAAGGGCTCCACCCTTCGCAACCTGGGGCCACCTGCGGTAGCCTAACACTCTGTCCCGGGCAGGTATGGATGATAAGTGGCGGATTCGGGAGGACGCCCCGGCGGCAGTTAAAAACGATTCACATCAGCCTTGAAGAACGAAGGTATCATCTGATATTCACAAAACAACAAGGAAACCCGCTTCAACGTAACGCGGTATTTACACCCTTTGACAAAAAGGTCGGTGGCTGGATTGTCACTATATCCAAATTAATTCTCTTTTTGGGTCTGCTCGAAGATCTTCACGGGATCCGGCATGATTGCAGGCCTCCTGTCGGTCATGATATATACGTAGGGAAGCCGGTGGACCGTATATTCCAGGTATCCCCTTGCAAAATCGGAAAGCGACTGGTTCCGCCTTCCAAGGATCAGGATGTGGAACCATTGGATGACCAGGGCGATCAGAGCAAGGATGCCATAGACCCAGGCAATAATGCCGATTGCGATCCAGTACACGATCCGGACGAGGAGTTCGAGCCGGGTTGCATCGTGTTCGAAGAGAAAGAGTTGTTGGGAGTCAGGTTCTGTCATAGGCGGTATTCCTTTCCAGAATCAATCGGATCTCTTTTCTCATCAATATGACTGAGGATTGGGACCTGAAAGCAGAATAATTTTATACTGTGGTCACCCACATTTCAAGAGCATTTTACCAGGGTTTGCGGGCTCGTGGTCTAGCCGGTTATGACGTCGCCTTGACATGGCGGAGGTCAGGAGTTCGAATCTCCTCGAGCCCATCTTTGTTCTTCCAAAAATTCCGAATCCGGAACTTTTTGTTCTGGTTGAAGCAAATTTTAGCCTCCTGAAACTACTTTTATATATCTCCCTCTCGCATGCTCTTGTGCCCTGATGAGGGACGAGGTGAGAGATGCTTTTTATTGCACTTGTAAAATTCAAAACAACGCTGACAGAGGAGGTCGTTGCACGGAACCTGAAGGATATTGAAGATGATACGAAAGGACAGATACGATACCTGGGAATCTACTGGACGCTCGGAAAGTATGATACCGTAGTCCTCTTTGAAGCCCCGAATGAAAAAGCAGCCATGAATATGGTCTTAAAACGGGCAGACCGGATGGATATCGAGACTCTCGTGGCCGTGCCCGCCGAGGGAGGGAGTCCGGCCGGACCGGCCTGAAAGGTGTCCCGGGCGACCGGAATATCAGGTAGCCTTATTACCAGAACGACACGACAACGGAATATGGCACTGGATGGAATTCTTACCCCCCTCGGGATTCTCATCGAGATCGTTGTGGCAGGCCTTGGACTTTTCCTCGGCGCAGTGAGGAAGAAGAGGTACGGTTATCCCATTGCAATCTCATTTCTCCTCTTTGCCGGATTCGACGTCGGATCCCTGATGGGACTCTCTGCCGATCTTCTTGCAGCATTGAACATCCTGGCAATCATCTCTGCCCTTATCGCAGTATGGCTGCTTGTGAAGACGGAGATAGGGACCAGATGAATGGTTTTTTTCCAATTTTGAAAGAATGCTGCAGATAATCCTGCCCCGTTCAATCGAGGGCTGCTCCTACGTTTAATTATATATATATCAACAGTATAGTCATTTCATAGTCGATACCCTGTGTACCATATCCTCTATGTCGATGACGAGAATGCATTTCTTGACATCGCAAAGTTGTACCTGGAACGTTCCGGTGAATTCACTGTTGATACTGCAGGTTCAGCGACGCAGGCACTGAAAATGCTCCGGAAAAACGAGTACGACGCCATAATATCGGATTACCAGATGCCTGGACTGGACGGCATCGAATTTTTACGAAAAGTGAGAGGTGAGGGGACTTCCATCCCGTTCCTCATCTTCACAGGGAGGGGAAGGGAAGAGATCGTGATCCAGGCCTTGAACGAAGGTGCGGATTTCTATATCCAGAAGGGATGGGAGCCGAGGTCGCAGTTTGCAGAGCTTCAGCACAAGTTAATGCAGGCGATTGGAAGGAAAAAAGCGGAACAGGCTCTCAGGGTAAGCGAGACGAGATTTCGTGAACTTGCTGAGCTCCTTCCCCAGATCGTTTTTGAATTTGACGAACACTTCATGCTCACCTACGTGAACCAGCACGCATATTCGATCATGAGATATGATCCCGATGAGGTGGCCAGGGGATATAACGTGTTCGAAGGGATCGAGCCTTCCCAGCACCAGCGCATGAAAGAGAACATGGCCCGGCTGATCCGGGGGGAGCCCATCGTCCACGAGGAATACACGATGATCCGGAAGGATGGAACCCGGTTCCCCGCACTGATCTATGCGTACCCTCTGTTCCAGGATAAACAATTTATCGGGTTCCGTGGGGTCATCGTGGACACAAGCCCCCTTAAAAGGACAGAGGAATACGGGAAAATCCTCGTGCAGCTCCTTGACAGTGCGCCCGAGGCGATTACTGTCAACGATTTGGAAGGCCGGTATCTCTACGCGAACCAGAGAGCGCTTGAACTCTATGGGTATTCCAGGGATGAATTCCTCAACCTGCGTGTGGGTCATCTGATCACAGAGAACGATCAGAAGATACGTGAGAAGTTTGATCGGATTCGGGGGACGGGTGAATTTTCGCTCGAAGAGAATCACATCCAGAAAGATGGATCCACGATCCCGCTCCAGGTCATATCGAAAATGGCCGACTGGGGAGGGCAGAAGGTGATCCTCTCAATTGCCTCCGACATCACGGATCGGAGGGAGATGGAACATGCACTGCGCGAGAGTGAAGGAAAGATCCATACGATCGTGGAAAGTTCTCCGATCCCTCAGTTCGTGATCGACAACGACCATCGTATCATCCTGTGGAACAAGGCGCTCGAAGAGATGAGCGGGATCCCTTCCCGCGAAATGCATCATACCGATCACCAGTGGAGAGCCTTCTATATGTACGAACGGCCCTGCCTTGCAGATCTTCTCGTGGATAACCGGATCGAGGATCTGGAACTCTATTATCCCGGTAAATTTTCGAGATCGAAATTCATCGAGAATGTATACGAAGCGGTCGATTTTTTTCCCCACCTTGGCACGCATGGAAGATGGCTGCATTTTACCGCCTCGGTGATCCGGGACACGGGGGGTGAAGTGATCGGTGCGACGGAAACACTGGAGGACATCACCGACCGGATCGATACGGAGAAAGCCCTCCTGCAGACCAATAAAAAACTTCACCTCCTGTCCGATATCACCCGACACGATATATTGAACCAGATGACAGTGCTTCTCGGGTATCTCGATCTCCTGAAAGAGGAGAACATGGAACTTGGAAAACCTACGGAATGCGTCCTTCGGATAGAGGAGAGTGCAAACCACATACGGCGCCAGATAGAGTTCACGAGGGAATATCAGGATATCGGGATTACATCTCCCACGTGGCAGAACCTTGAGAAATCCCTCAGGAAGGTCCTCCAGAATTTCAATATCCCTGACGTATCAGTCGGGATCGAACTCGAAGGGCTCGAAGTGTACGCGGATCCACTCCTGGAAAGGGTTTTTTACAATATCATCGACAATGCCCTGAAACATGGAAAGAGGGTCACCGAAATCTCGTTTCGATCTGCCGAAACAGAGAATGGTATGTGCATCTCGATCTCCGACAACGGAATCGGGGTGCCTGTACAGGACAAGAAAAATATTTTTGAGCGCGGGTTCGGGCATAATTCCGGATTCGGCCTCTTCCTCACCCGGGAGATCCTTGATATCACAGATATTTCCATTGTCGAAAATGGGATTGAAGGAGAGGGAGCGAGGTTTGAACTCATCGTACCGAGAGGACATTACCGGGAGTACAGGTGAAGAAATGATCCTCTACTGCCTACTGGAGGCACGGTTCTGTTGAGAATACCATGGAGATTCCATGAGAAGGGAACCTGGGAGGTTAAGACATGAAGATCTGTATCATTTACCATTCCTATTCCGGGATCACCCGGGGCGTTGCCGAAAAACTGAAGGCTTCCTGCGGAGGGGATCTCGTGGAGGTGAAGCCCCGGAAGGACTATACTACGCTCACCGCCTATACACTCGGGTGCCGGAGGGCAATGAAAAGGGAGGCCGATCCGGTGCACCCGGATTCGATCGATGTCTCGTCATACGACATCATCGTGATCGGCACTCCTGTCTGGGCATGGAAGGCGACCCCGGTTATCAACGGCGCGATCGCGGCTCTGGAGGGTAGCGAGGAAAAATCCGCTGTGATCTTTGTGACATGCGGAGGCAAGCCCGGAGAGACCATCCCTGTTCTGAAGGAGGCACTCTCTGCAAAGGGAGTTCGGATCGTGGGAGAAAAGGTCTTTGTCAGAAGGGATGCTGACGATCCGGAAAAGATCGGCGAACTGGCTTCAATCATCAGGAGTGCCGGAAACACGGGTTAATCCGTCCACCCGGGATACCGTATTGTGAATTCTACCCATCGGAACGGAAAGGGCGTTATTGATTTATCCTTTCACACTGAGGTATAACGATGGATCTTCGCGCTCCTGACTG
>JAJRBP010000035.1 GCA_028679405.1 Methanoregulaceae archaeon
CCTCTGGGAGACAATTGCCAGGGAGACCGGGCGTTGCATGAAGTGTTACGCGTGCATCGAACATTGCCCGGTCTGTGTCACCATCGCTGACAAGTTTAAAACACCTGACCAGATGGTCCGCGCAGGTTTCATCCCGGCCGACCCGATGTTCCACCTTCGCCGCTTTGCGCACATCTCCGATTCCTGTATCAACTGCGGGCAGTGCGAAGAGGGTTGCCCGTCGGAGATACCGCTGGCGCTCTTCTCGCACGCGATCCGCACGGAGGCAGACAAGTTCTTTGAGCCAAAGCTCGGGAAGCCAGCCTATACCAATTAATTTTTGACGGTGGAACAACGAAAAAAATTCCTCTTGGAGATGATTGAAACCATGAAAGCAGAAGAAGCAAAGAAGATAATAGCAACAGCTATTGACAGGGAAGTGGAAGCATACACTTTCTACCGCACCATTGCCGGCAAGGTAAAGGACAAAGCATTAAAAGACCTCTTTGGTGAACTCGCCGGTGAGGAGAAGACTCACCGTGAGTTTTTAGAGGGATTCCTGACAAAGGACTTCAGTAAGCTGAAATTTGCTGCCGGGCACGACTACAAGGTCGGGGATGCACTTCAGTCACCGAAGCTGACAGCGGACTTAAAGCCGCTTGACGGCCTGGTCCTCGCCATCAAGAAAGAACTTGAAGCGATGCAGATGTATACGCAGCTTGCGGCAGCTGCGAAGGACACCGAGACCGTGCTCCTCTTTACCCAGCTGGCAAATATGGAACGGGCCCACAAGGCACGGCTGGAAGATATCTATACCAATATGGCGTTCCCGGAAACCGAGTGGTTGTGAGATACCCATTTTTTATCTTTAGTTTTTTTCGTTTTGCAGGTGCAGAATTTTCAATAAAATGCTGGGAACCAGATCAACCGTACTCATAGCAGACCGGATCCTGCCAATCGTATACGGGACGCACTTTAACCCTGGGCAAAGGTTCAAATTTGCGGGCGAGCTCGAAGGAACACGACGGTTCATTCAACCGACCTTTTGGTTTTTACCGCCGTCACCATCCGAGAGGTCTCCGATCATCAGCTCCATGATTCAGATCATAATGGCCCGTCATGGCTCATCCCGGCCGGCCCGATGTTCCAGCTGCGCAGGTTTGCTTACGACTATGACCCTTGTATCAACTACGGTCAGTGAGAAGAAGACTGCCCGTTGTAAAATACCGCTTGCACTCTTCCCGCACGCGATCCTAAGGAGCAGACAAGTAGCACGAGCCAGAATTCAAGGGAAGTCAGCCTACACCAATTAATTTTTTACTCAAGGTAATTGCTCTGATTAGCGATCTGGACCAATTACTTTTTATTCTTGGTAATCTATACACCTCGTGCCGGGCAATATTAGGTATGCCCGGAATGATGAAAGACCGTGAATACAAAACGGGGTGAATTAATGGATCAGGATGACTTCAAGAGGATTCTTTCAACGGCAATCGACCGTGAGGTAGAGTCGTACACGTATTACCGCATGGTATCAGACAAGGTAAAAGACAAGGCTCTCAAGCGGCTCTTCGCCGAGCTCGCCGAGGATGAGACGAACCACAGGACTACACTCGAGGGATTTCTCTCGAAGGGAGTAAAAAACCTCAAGTTTGAAACGAGTGCAGACTACAAGGTAGTGGATGCTCTTCCCACACCCCCGCTCACCGCGAACCTGAAACCTGTCGAGGGACTGGTCATCGCTATCAAGAAAGAACTTGAGGCGATGCAGATGTACACCCAGCTTGCTGCTTCATCGATGGATGCAGGTCAGAAGGCTGTCTTCTCGCAGCTCGCGTCAATGGAACGGGGGCATAAACTGCGGCTGGAAGACATCTATACGAACATGGCATTTCCAGAAGTCTGGTAATTTTCCTATTTTTAATCCCGATTCAGTTCATCTGTCAGGCGGATTCATTCCCCCAAGTCCGGCGTTCGGTATTTTTTTTTGAATTGTTACTGATTATGTTAACCTAATCCAAAATATCAAAACAATTTATTTAAATTTATATACATATAAGCCAAATCAAATTATTATCGCTAATTTGTCAACCACTTTGAGCTATTTGCCCATAGGAGAACCCACATGAGTGAAGCGAAAACATCGTTCAAGTATGTGCCCACCACATGTCCCTATTGCGGAGTAGGTTGTGGCCTGAACCTCGTAGTAAAAGATGGAAAATGCGTCGGTGTCGAGCCGTACAAGCGGAGCCCGATCAACGAGGGGAAGCTCTGCCCGAAGGGGGCCACCTGCTGGGAGTTCGTCAACAGCCCGGACCGGCTGACGAAACCGCTGATCAAGAAGAATGGTAAATTCGAAGAGGCCTCCTGGGACGAGGCCCTCGACCTGATTGTCAAAAAGTTCAGGGAGATCTCCGACAAATCCGGGCCGAAAGCCCTTGGCTTCCAGACTTCGTGCCGTACCATCAACGAAGACTGTTATGCTCTGCAGAAATGGGCCCGGTGCGCTTTCCTGACCAACAACGTCGATAACTGCGCCCGTATCTGCCACGGGCCTTCTGTCGCAGGGCTCTCGCTCTCATTCGGGTCCGGCGCCGCGACCAACCCCTTCGAGGACGTCCTGAACTCCAGCCTGATCGTCATGTGGGGTTCCAACGCGATCGAAGCACACCCCCTCGCCGGCCGGCGTGTCGCCCAGGCAAAACTGAAAGGCATCCCCATCATCGCGGTGGACCCGCGGTTAAGCCCCACTGCACGACTCGCCGACGAATGGATCCAGTTCAAACCCTCTACCCACATCGCGCTCGCCAATTCCATGATGTACTGGATCATCAAGGAAGGCCTCGAGGACAAGGAGTTCATTGCGAAGCGGACGAAAGGATTCGATGACCTCAAGAAGATGGTCGAGAAGTACGCCGATTGCGAGGATATTCACGGGGTCCCGCTCGAGAAGGTCAAGGATTTTGCCCGCAAGTATGCCAATGCTAAGGAAGCGGTCATCATTTACTGTCTCGGTATCACCGAACTCACGACCGGTACCGACAACGTCCGTTCGATGGGTAACCTCGCGCTGCTCACCGGCAACATCGGACGCCCGGGTGTGGGTGTCAACCCGCTCCGCGGCCAGAACAACGTGCAGGGCGCCTGCGACATGGGTGCATACCCGAATGTCTTCTCCGGTTACCAGGCCGTGGCTGTCCCCGAGAACCGGGCAAAGATGGAGAAAGCCTGGTTCCTGAAAGAAGGATCCCTCCCGGACTGGTACGGAGTGACCCTGACCGAGCAGATAAACCAGGCAGGCGACCCGATCAAGGCGATGTATTTCATGGGTCTCAACCCCTGTGTCTCCTACCCCGACTCGAACCATGTCAAGCGGCAGCTTGAGAAACTCGACTTCTGCGTCATGCAGGATATTTTCTGGAACGAGAGCTGTGAATACGCCGACGTGGTCCTGCCGGGTACCTGTTTTGCAGAAAAGGACGGCACATTCACCAGCGGAGAACGCCGTGTCAACCGTGTCCGGAAGGCCGTCGACGGCCCGGGAGAATCGAAACTTGACTGGGAGATCATCGCCATGCTTGCCCGGAAGATGGATCTTGCGGGCTTCGACTGGAAGACCGGAAAGGATGTCTGGGATGACATGCGGGCATGCACCCCCGGACAGTTCGGAGTCACCTGGGAGAGACTCGAGAAGCCCGAGGCTATCCACTGGCCCTGCCCGACCGTCGAACACCCGGGAACACCGATCCTTCACCGGGAGAAGTTCTCGGCTGCAGATGGCCTGGGCACCATGTTCGGTCTGGAGTACCGCCAGCCGGCAGAAGTGGCAGACAAGGACTACCCGTTCACCCTCATGACCGGACGTGTAATCTTCCATTACCACACCCGTACCCAGACCGACCGCTGCAAGGTGCTGCACTACGAAGTGCCCGAGTCGTTCATCGAGATGAACGAGAACGATGCAAAGGAACTCGGCATCAGAGACGGCGAGAAGATCAAGGTCCGCAGCCGCCGTGGCGAGACCATCACCACTGCACGGTTGATCGCGGGAATAGGTTCCAGGGTCATGTACATGCCGATGCATTTCAACCAGGGTGCCAACAACCTCACCAACACCGCGCTCGACCCGCTCTCCAAGATGCCTGAACTCAAGCACTGTGCCGTTGCCGTCGAAAAGATCGCGGAGGGGAAGTAAATGTCTAAGAAAGGTGACATGCTCTACGCATGGACCTCGGATAAGGATATCGCGGAGAAGGCCGAGCTTGGCGGGGCAGTTACCGGTCTCTGGAAGTACGCCCTCGAGAAGAAGATCGTCGATGCCGTGCTCGTGGTGAAGAGGGGCGCAGACCTTTATGACGCGGTCCCCACTATCGTCACCGATCCAAAAGAACTCGCCGGGACGGCGGGCTCCCTCCACTGCGGGACCCTGCTGGTATCCAAGCTCGTGAAGAAATACCTCGATGGTGCAAACAACATGCGGGTCGGGATAACCGTGAAAGGCTGCGACATGATGGGACTATACGAACTTGCCAAGAGGAACCAGGTAAACCTCGACAATATCATCATGATCGGGGTGAACTGCGGCGGTTCAGTAAGCCCGGTCATGGCCAGGAAGATGATCGCCGAGAAGTTCGGGGTCGACCCTGACACGGTCCACAAGGAAGAGATCGATAAAGGCCAGTTCATCATCGAGTACGAGGGAGGCCACAAGGGCATCTCCATGGACGAGCTCGAGGAGCATGGGTTCGGCCGGCGGCCCAACTGCCGAAGGTGCAAGCTGAAGATCCCGCGGCAGGCTGACCTTGCCTGCGGGAACTGGGGGGTTATCGGCGACAAGGCCGGGAAGGCCACCTTCGTCGAGGTCTGTAGCGAGAAGGGCGCCAACCTGCTCGACGCCGCAGTGAAGGACGGGGTGATCAAGACAGAGGGGGCAAACCCGAAGGGTGTCGAGATCCGCGGCAAGGTCGAGGGTGCGATGCTGAAGCTCGGGGAAAAGTGGCGGACGAAGGACTTTACGGCCCTGGGGACCGGGAGAGACCGGCTCGTCAGGATCGTGAAGGATACCTCTCGCTGTATCAAGTGCTATGCCTGTATCGACCAGTGCCCAATCTGCTACTGTGTCGAATGCAGCACCAAGAAGCCCTACCTCGTCCCGCCGGGGGTCCTCCCTGTCTCCTTCATGTTCCACATGATCAGGTACGCCCATATCTCCGACTCCTGTGTAAACTGCGGGCAGTGCCAGGAATGCTGCCCGATGGAGATCCCGAACTCCCTGCACATGCACTCGCAGCAGGTCGAGCTCGAGAAGATGTTCGGGCATACGCCAGGCATCAATATGCAGCTCCCCGTACTCGGTATCGCAGACGAGAAGACCGAGCGGGAGCGTCTTGCCTCGACAGGAAGCGACCAGATATTCAATATCTTCAAGTAAATCACTTTTTTTTAAGCGCCAGTAACCAGTCTTCCCGCACTACCTAAAAAGAACAGCCTCAGAGATGTGCAGACCTGACCATCGAGATGTAAATCATTACTAATTAATACTGAATCATATTCGATAAAATATATTTACCATACTTACAAATTATTACCTGGTGTTAACCAAATGGCCCTGAACAATATTGACCTGCAGCAGGTCAGGGATTACCGCGAAGAGATCCTCCGGGATCCGGACCAGGCAAAGTTTACTGCGAAGATTGAAGGTGACTGGATTTTCGAAACAGGTGGTCCGCAATTTCGTTCTGTCGTAAAGACCAGGGACGGGACGTACTCTATGGAGGCGAGCCACCCGAACTTTTCGGGCCCGGGAATCTGCCCCGGTCCAATGGCATTCGGCCTGTTCTGGTTCGCAGCCTGCTACTCCAGCACCTATGTAACCGAGGCAGCGATGCGGAACATCAGGTTAACCTCGGTCCGCACTAAGGTGGAAGCGGACCTGGACTACACCGCACAGTTCGACCTCGGGAAGAAGCCGCTTATCACCGAGTACCGTGTGATAATGGAGGTTTCAGGGGAGGCAACGGATGCTGACCTCAGGGATTTGGAAGAGTACGCACTCGATCGCTGCATGGGAATGTTCACGATAAAGAACGCGATCCCGTTGAAACCTGATCTAAGGATCATCAGATAGACCAAAAAGATCCTGGTTTCAACCCGCGTGGCCCTCTTATGAAGAAACTTGTCGATCCTGTAAGAATCAGGGAACGGGCCGAGCAATATTACCGGAATCGGGACTACTACTGCTCGGAAGCGATCGTAAAAACGATCAACGATGAATTAACCCTCGGGTACTCTGACGAAACAGTCAGACTGGCTTCCGGGTTCCCTATCGGTATGGGCGGGTCCGGTTGCACCTGTGGGGCTGTAGCCGGCGGGATTATGGCTCTTGGAATGGTCTTTGGCCGGACCCGGCCCGGGGATGAGCAGGTAAAAAAGTGTATGGCACTGGCGCACGAACTGCACGACAAATTCAGGGATAAGCACGGATGTCTCTGTTGCCGGATCCTGACCCGGGGCATGGTCCTTGGTTCGCCAGAACATATACAGCAATGCATTTCATTCACTGGCGAAGTGGCAGAAGAGACGGCGAAGATCATTCGCCGGGAACTGGATCAATCCGGAGTAGATCGGTAAAAAAAGGGGTGTAACAAAGGAAAAGGGCATGAGAGCGGAAAAGATAATCTTTTTCGATCAGGCAATTCCGAATACATCAGCATCTTTTAACTGGGGAATGGTTCCTTCTGATCTCTCCCGGGAGAATACTTTCACTCATCACGGATGCCAAGATTAGTCAAGAGTCGCTTGAGGCAGGGATAAAAGATCCTCTCTTTTCTTCCTGTACCAAGGAAGATCAGACGAACAGAATCCGCTGGTGATTACTTAACGTGCCTTTCTGAGGACTGAACAGTAGCTTTCCAAGATCTTTTGCGGTGATTTCCAGCACTCCCTTTATATCCCTGCTCATCGTTACGCCCCGGTGCTGGAATGACGGCTGATACGCGTAAAGTTCTATCTGGTCAATTCCGGCAGCCGTATCGATAACCTCCTGCATTGAAAAGATCATATCTGCAGTCTCCTGGTGGTGCATACCGGTAAGACAGTAAATGCCATCCTCGATAAATACGATCCTGGCCGGGATTTTCCCGTATGCACATGCGATTGCAAATGAGAGACCCCCAAACGTATCTTCCGTTGAATATGGCGTCCTGGTAACGAGCAATATAACCGGTGGCGGGCTTCGGTCCTTGTGCAACCGCTGACCATGGGAAGATCCCGGCGGCCTGATATCAATCATCGCAGATGACTCTCCGAAAATGGGATGACCGGCCTTAAAACGCTCGATTATCTCGCTTAAATTTCGGATCCTGCTGGGTTCGATTGTACAGTTGGAAACAATCATTCCGTGTCCGTCATCCCATGTGGCATATCCCCTGGCTGTGGCACATCGCTCACATGCAATGACCTTGAAATTGAGATCTTTTTTCCGCGAGATCTCATGCAAATCAAGGAATCCCTGGCCAATATTCCTGAATTCTGCTGGTTTCTGGTTGACATGGAGTGCATGTACCCCGTCAAGGTACGCGTATAACTCGGGTGACAACTGTTCCTCGGTTGCAGCATGAAGGCAGTCGACTGCGTTCCGGCATGACCCGTACATGTAGGGCGACTTTGTCAACATGTACCCGATTGTTAACGACGCCGGTTCCAGCTGGCGACCGATCCTGATGATCTCGCGCCAGAACGAGCGTGGATAACTGCTCTGCCTGCCATTCTGGTCGAATATCTGGCCGGGGTACTTCATCTTGAGAGAATCAACCGACAGCCCCCGGAGATCGAGCTCCTCCCGGTCGCAGACGATCCAGACCTGCGGGAGTCCAAGAATGATCTCCCAGATCGGGAGATTTTCCCTGTCGACCAGACTGTAGAGTGCGTCTCCCGTCAGGAAAAAAATAAAATAAGGTGGTTTTCCTTCCGGGGCCTGACGCAGGGCGTCAGGGTGAAGACTGACAAAATAAAACTTCAGAGACCCTGCAATCCAGGTAAGGCGTTCAGTGGTCAGCGCATCTCCGAGGAGAAATGGGTTGGGCGTCATAATCCGTTGGGATAGTAAGATTCCATAAATAACTAGAAGGTGACAAAGGAAAAGAGTTGTTATTGTTCTTCAGTGTGGCATTTTCCATAACGGTTGAAGAATCCGGCACAGTCCCGGACCGGGAGACAGGACGATCATCAGGAAGGCCTGCGTACAGCGCTGCGGAAGGCTGTGGTTCTAAAAACGGCCCAGGCCTAGCAAGTGCCGGCCAGGGAACCCGTTTCACCGGCCGTCTTCTCTCATCCAAAGTGTTTTACCTGTCCAAATAGTATAGGAAAACCGATCAGGAGATGTCACGATGAACGACGTGTACGTATGCAAGATGTGTGGCCACAGGTATGATCCCCGGAAAGGAGAGCCGCTACAGAATCTGAAGCCAGGAATCGAATTCTCTGATCTCCCTGAAACCTGGACATGCCCGGTATGCGGGTTCTCGAAACGGACATATATTAAAGCCTGAGATCTCCCCCGGGTTTTAAGGCAGTCCAGGGATACCGGTCGGAATCTGATGTATTTCCGGATCTCCTGGATGTCGATCTCCTCCTGAATTCCGGGAGCAGTTTCACATAAAATATGTCACAACAGAGATCCGTTGAACGAGAATATTGGAAAAATTTTCTTTTATTTTCCTTTTTTACGCTTTTTCTCCTCGATCGCTTCCTTCACCTCATCACAATGCATCACCGTATCGTATGTGACCCCGGTCAGGCAGTACCCCTGGCGATCAAGTGCGTAGACAGGAAATTTTTTCAGGTCCTCAGGAATAGGGGTTGTGGCCAGCTTCGAAAAGTTCAGGAGATCTTCCACGTGCAGGCCGATTTTCTCACATATCTCTCTAAGTTCCCTGATCCAGTTCTTAAGGTCCCGCACATCGATGCCATCCCATTTGAAGATCTGGTAGACCTTCATGTACGCATCCCGCTCAAGTGCGACATGGGTCACGTTCCTGTCAGATTTTAAATAAAACTCGAGGAACTGACGAACATCCTTGACCTGTTGTGCCGATTCGTAGGCTGTGGCGCGACATTCCTTGATCATGCCCCTGAATTCCTCGGGTGTGAGCGTACCGCCCAGTCTTGCAATATCCTTTGATAAAACTTTCAGGTCTTCCTCGATCGCTTTCATGTCTTCGATGGAATCGGAAAATTTCTGGTTGAGTTCCACCCCGAAAAAAGCTTCCATGTGTTCGGACCCATTACTCATACCTATGAATTGGTATATCATAATTATAGATTTTTGTAAGATGGTAATGTCTATGTGTTAACCCGACTAAGAATGCTCTATGTCAAGACGGTTGCCAGTCAACCAGGGATTATACACAAGAGGAGGTATCATCACAGAACGGGATCCCGATTACTGTATCGTCAGGCTCCGGATGCCGGCCGGCATGGTGACTCCAGAACAGATCCAGGGGATTGGCGCGATAGCGAGTAAATACGGAGTGGAGAAGATCCATCTTACCACCCGGCAGACGGTGGAACTGCCTCACGTAGATCCCTCACGTATCGAGGATCTCGTGGACGATCTCGAAAAGAATGGGACTCCTCTCGGAGCAGAACGCGAAGAGGTCGTCAATATCACCGCCTGCCTCGGCACCCGTCACTGCAAGTTCGCGAACATCGACAGCATCGCACTCGCCGAAGAGATTGACACGCGTTTCTTCGGAAAGGAACTTCCCATCAAGGTCAGGATCGCGATATCGGCATGTCCTAACGGTTGCGAGAGCGAACGACTCAACGAGATCGGAATTACTGGCATCAGGAGACCGATCAGGGACCCGGGGCTTTGCACGGGCTGCGGGACGTGTATTCACTACTGCCGTGAAAAAGCAATAATTGTGGAAGACGGAATCATTGTCCTGAACAAGGGAAAATGCATGGAGTGTGGTTTCTGTATCCTCCCGTGTCCATTTGGTATTCTCAAGGGTGAAGACCCGGCATACCGCATCACTGTCGGGGGACACCGGGGGAGGCACCCTAAGATTGGGCGTCACCTAATCACGGTAAAATCAACCGAGGATGTGATCCAGGTTGTCGACAGGGTAATATACTGGATCCACAGGCAGGCATCGAGCGGAAGCCTTCTGCCCGAGCAGCTGGACGAACTCGAGTTCGAAGAGTTCAGAAAAACAATCCAGACTCTGATTCCGGAAGAATTACCGGTCCCGGGCTCTGTTCAGGTGGGATAATCTTTGCGACTTCCCACATCGGTAACTTCCTAAAAAAACAAAATATTTCGATATCCGTCTGTATAAAAATCCACAATATTATTTCTGTGAACTTCGGGTCGCGAACGAAAACGCCTGCCATAGCTACCCGTCAGTATCTTCTTCCTGGATATTCACTTCGACGAAGATAGGAAAGTGCCCGGAATCTCCGTTCCTTTTATTTCCCCATCAATCCGTTACCAGTTGTCTCATTTATCCCGTCGGTGCAACAGGGGAGCGGAACAAAATGATATGATCTTCCCTGTCTTCTTCCTGTTGATCTTTCCGCATATCTACATGGATGCGGCCCGCATCGAGTGTCCTGAACGTCAGCCGGTAGCCATCGTCCGAAAAAGGACCTTCGATCGTATCCTTCTGATCCAGGCGGATGATGAACTCGACGGCCTCACCGGCAGGCAGATTTCTGAGCCGTAACTTGAGTCGGATCATCAGGCTCGTGCAGGTGAAATCTGAGTAATCCGGTATTTCGGCAAATCTTAGAAGTCCCATGGATCACTCCTTCGTAAGGGTTATCTCCCAGTTTCCGGATCCGACTTTCACGACCTTGGCATCAATACCTGACGACTGTGCAATCTCCGGGATGGCCTCAATTGCGGGCGGGCAATCAACTTTCACAACGAAGACATCTCCAGGATTCATCTTTTTGATCTCTTTCCTGACCAATATTGCTGGTAATGGACAGACCTGTCCAAGATAGTCAAGAGTTTTTGTTGCCATACTTTTTCTCTCCCCTACAGACCTGCCCCTTTCATCAGACCCACTACCCATGCTGACAGGAATGCGGCAAAAACCACTGCACCTATACACATTCCGATTACGAAAAACAGGGACTTCGTGTTTCCTTCGGAGGTCATCGTGACCTGCCTGAGCGGACAACCGCCGACAAATACTCCCACCAGACCTACTACGAGGCCGCTTATCACCGTGAGTACGACATAGCCGATACCCGATAATCCTGCCGGAGATCCCGGGATCGGTGAAAGAATTCCGTTTTTCACTACCCATGGAAAACCTGCGAATGCCGACGGGATCAAGAGGGAAAAGATAATGTAACCGATGAGTGCGCCGATTATCAGCGTGAGGTATCCCCAGACAAGGCGGGTATGTTTGAACAGGAAGAGATCCCGGAATCCTCCGACCGAACAGAACCGTGATCTCTGGGCGAGGTATCCGATCAGAATTCCGAACAAGACGGTCACGATGGGAACAGCGACGACCGCAGCCTGTTTTGAGAGCCAGCCCTCGAGCGCCATTATCGAGTTCCCTCCGTAATCCTGAGGATGACCTGAGTCCCGATGAAGACACCGATAATGATGGCGATAACGGCAATTATCGCGATGCCATTTATATATCCCACGTTCAAAGCGATTCGATACGGGCAGCCCGCCATCAGAAGGGCAAAAACCATGAACACAAATCCTCCGATACCGTATTTAAGAAATTGAACTGCATCCCCTTTTTTCACACGGAATTCACGGTATACCCTGGCTGAAATATACGCACCGATCAGGACTCCGACAATGGTAAGCACGGGCAAAACCGAATTCGCAGATATTGGGGCGATTGCCAGTTTCAGTCCTGTGCCAGCGTTAACGATCCAGTTCACAAGGTCGCGGGTATGGCACGCGACGCAGAATCCGTACGCTTCAGGCCCGCCTGCGGTGATAAGCAATGCCTGTACGAATGCTGCCAGAATTCCGATAACAAGACCTACGAAGATCGGAAGCTTTGCGAATCTGTCAAGCCCTGAAGGCTCTTCCTCCCCATTTTTTATGTCCGTCATGGTAAGTACTTTTAACCTCAAATTTTCCAATGTTAATGTAATCATCAATTTATTTTTTTAAGTATAAAGGTTATCATTTTTATTTTATTAAATTAATTTAATTTTATTGACTTTCGTAAAAAAAAGTAGTATATTTTCAATAATCCTGGAAAATGTCTTCCATGTTATTCCCGCAAATGAACGTCACGATAAAATAGAGAAAAGTAGACTTTTCTAAAAATAGGATCATTTTCTCAGGAATAACTTCCCGTACACGGTCTCGCCCTTCCGCTTCGGGTGGCGTTCTCCGAGATCGCCGATGAACTCGTTGAACTGGGCGGTGGTTCCGTCAACGTTGAGCTCGACGTCCCGGACATACTTGAACCCGGGCATCATCACGTTCACCGTGCCGAAGACGATGACCTCCCCCTTGACCATCTGGCCGCCAATCCTTCGGTTGACATTTCCCTTGATGACAATCCTGCCACCCTCTGCGTGGGTCGCGATATGGATATCGGCATTGCCCCCGATAATCATCTCGCCGCCCCTCATGAAACTCCCGATGTCGCTCCCCACGTTGCCTTTCACCCTGATCAGACCGCCCTGCATGCCGCGCCAGTCGCCACGGTAAGATGCCCCGAGGAAGTTTCCGGCGTTTCCTTCGATGATGAACTCGCCGCCTTCCATACCGAGCCCGCAGAAGGAGTGCACGTCACCGTTGACGACGATCCGGCCCCCTTTCATCCAGGCCCCGGTATACATATCGGTCGTCGAGTTCACGATCACCTCTCCTGCAGTCATCTTCGCCCCGATATACTTCACCTTCGAGCAGTCCCCGTTGACGACAATCTGGGTATCGGCCGCGGTCGCACCGGATTCCCCGGCAACGGAGAAATATTCCCCGAGGGTTTTATCTTCCTTCCCCTGGTATACAGGCAGCTTCTCGATCTCGGCCAGTTTCTTGCCCGCAAACGTGTCCGGGGTGAGGCACTCGACCTCGAGGAAGAGATCGGGCTGCTGTTTCAGATTCAGTGTTACGCTCTTCATGCTCGTCACCTCACTCCGTCGCATCCAGCGCGATCACGTGCTGGTGCGGTGCATAGCTCTCAGGCACAGGGTAGTTACCCTCGTTCACACTGTAATACTTGAGGAATTTCTCCCTGATGTCGTGCATGACCTGCTTGTTCTCCCTGACCTTGACATCCACCCAGAAGGTATGCTTCTGGCCGTGGTCTATTACCTGTCCGTCCTTCACGCAGATCTTCCCGTCCTTGAACAGGTATGCAACCGCCGAGTACGCCTTCTCGATCTCTTCCGGATCGGAGGGCATGCTGTCCGGGTTCAGGTTGTAGATCGCGATGTCTGCGTTCATCCCCGGCTTCAGGCCTCCATAATCGTTGGAGAGTCCGAGGCACATTGCAGGTCCGGCCCTCGTCATGGCAGCGAGCTCGAAGAGAGTAATCTCCCGGTCGAGCTCGGCGAGGTAGGTCGCATTGATCACTTTATCGGAATTCTTGAAGGTGTTAAGCCTCTCGTCACGGGCTTTCTTGCTCATCAGCCACTTGACGACCCTCGGGTAACGGGTGAAGGGCCCGGCGTTCGGGTGATCGGTGGTGATAAAGCAGCGCATCGGGTCTTTGGCGAAGAGTGCAAGTTCAAGACCGATGCACCACTGTGTTGCGCAGACGCGGATGTCCGGATCATAGACATATGGCACGACTCCGGCCGCAGTCTCGAGCTCCACGTCCACGTTCGCCCATTTCAGGTGGTTCAGACCCCCGAGATGGTGTTCGAAGGGCCCGTCCGCGGTCATGGTCGTGGTCTCGTCGAGCGTGACGTTCCCGGTATCGACCGTGATATTCTTCTGCTTGTTCACGTAGTCCATGACCTCTTTCGCCTTTGACTCAAAGTTCCCCCAGTTGTCACCGCCGTACGCATGGAACTGCAGGTGGGTCGAATGCATTACCTGTTTCCTGCCGAATTTATTCTTCGCCTTGAATCCTTCGGCCAGCCGGAGCGTGTCTAATGTGACCGTATAGTTGCCAGGATTACCAAGAGAGTTCTGGTGTATGTGAACCGAGTGGGGCAGTCCCATGAATTCATTCGTCTCGATGAGCCCCTTCATGATCTCGGCCGGCGTGATATCGAAGTAGGGAACAGGATCGTTGATGGTAAGACAGTTCAGCCCCCACGCCCATGCTTCCGTGCCACCGGGGTTCACAATCTTTATACCGTACCCCTTGGTCTGGCGCAGGAGCCATGCGATATACGCTGCGTTATTCTCGATCTCGTGGTT
>JAJRBP010000083.1 GCA_028679405.1 Methanoregulaceae archaeon
TCATTCCGGAAATCACGGCTTCCACACTCGCCATTATGATATCGGTGCGGGCACCGCGTGAAGTAATTATCTTTCCGTCTTTACTTAACCTTACCGTCACGTCAACGAGCGCGTCGGTTCCTCCGCTGATCGCGTCCACGTGGTACTCTTCCAGCCTGATATCGGCGACCGCCGCGACCGATCGCCTGAGAGCCTCCATCGCTGCATCCACCGGTCCTGCGCCGGTTGCCGCACTGGTGATCTCCTTCCCGTTCACCACAAGGGTCACCGATGCGGTCGGGATCACGTTGCTCCCTGAGACGACGGTGAACTGGCGCATCCTCAGGACCGGCTTGCACTCGATCCCGAGGACCGCGTCTGCAACCGCCATCAGGTCCGCGTCCGTTATCCGCTTCCCCCGGTCGCCGATCTCCTTGATCCTCCGGACGATCTCCGTCAGCTGCGCTTCCCCGGCATGGTAGTTCATCTCGTTGAGGGCGGCTTCCACGGAAGCGCTCCCCGAATGCTTCCCGAGGACGATCCGGCGCCTCCTCCCGATCAGCTCCGGCCGGACAGATTCGTACGTGCTTGGCTCACGGAGGACCCCGTGTGCGTGGACCCCGCTCTCGTGGGTGAACGCCATCTCCCCGACGATCGCCTTGTTTACAGGAAGGGCGACCCCGGTAAGCCTGGAGACGAGAGTCGATACGTGGTAGATATCTTCTGTCACAATCCCGGTCCTGTACCCGTAGAGGATCTCGAGCGACATCACCAGCTCCTCGAGCGGGGTGTTCCCCGCCCGTTCGCCAAGCCCGTTCACGGTGACATGGGCACAGCCGGCTCCTGCACGGAGGGCTGCCATGGTGTTTGCGAGGGCGAACCCGAGGTCGTCATGGCAATGGATCGAGAGAGGGGCTACACAGAGCGGGGGTATAAGCTCGGCGGCCCTTTCGGGCGTCAGCAGGCCTACCGTATCGCAGAAACAGAGGCGGTCGGCCCCGCGTTCGACTCCCCCGAGGTATACGTCGCGGAGAAAACCCTGGTCCGCACGGGAGGCGTCCTCTCCCGAGAGTTCGACGACAAGGCCTCTCCCCTTTGCATACTCAACCGCATCGAATGCCATCCGGCATACCTCTTCCCTCGACTTGCGGAGCTTCTTCTGGATGTGCAGGTCGCTTACCGGGATTACGAGGTGGATGGAGTCCGCCCCGAAATCGGCCGCGTAATCGATGTCCTGGCGGACCGCACGCACGTACGTGCATACCTCGGCACCGATCCCTGCGTCGGAGATCAGCCGTATCGCCTCTCGTTCTCCCTCCGAAGCGGCTGCCGATCCCACTTCGACGACGTGCACTCCGATTGCAGCCAGGCTGGTCGCGATCTCGAGTTTTTCAGAAGGGTTCAGCGAGACACCGGGAGTCTGTTCCCCGTCCCGTAATGTGGTATCAAAAAAGCGTAGCTTTTCAGCAAATAAAACGATCCGTCATGGTCATACCATCACTTCTCTACCATTGGACCCCGTGATTAATAAAAACGAGGGTAAGGTGACAGGAAAAAAGGTCACGCCTGGGGAGCGGCCTGAACCTCTGCAGGAGCAGGCTCGGCGTTCTCGTAGAGCAGCGTGATGTACCTGGCCTGGAATATCGAGAGGACCGGCATGAAAATGAGCCAGATAAGCCACCCGATGTAGGGGATCATCCGGAAGGCCCCGATGACCACGGCAAAGATGAATGAGACGATTCCTATGACGATCAGGGCGAGGATGTACGACCCCCAGCCTATTTTCCTGATTGTGGCAAGGATCTCCCCGAAGTTGAATGCCTCGCCGAACCGGTCCGTCCTTGCGAGCCTGACCATTGCGATGGTCGCAAAGAGGGAGATGATGAACGCGACAATCAGGGTGAGGACGATCCCGGCAAGGATCCCCGGAAGGATTTCCGGAAGCATGCCGAGCACGATCTCCGGGTGTGCCGCCAGGTAATCGGGGTTGCCCTGAGGTAACCTTGAGAAGATACCGACGATGGCATACCCGATCGTCGCGACGATGACGATAAAAACCGGGATCGCGTAGATGATTGCTGCGACGAAAAGTTTCAGCCCGTCCACAAACATCTTCCACCACTGATCAGGTTCGGGGGCCGGCCGTTTCCCCCGGTAGATCTCCATCGTATAGCCAATGAGAAGGGGGAATATGATCGTGCTGATGACCAGGAGGAGCCACCGGGTCCACTTCCCCCATACGGCCTCTTTCGCATACTCAATCGATTCCCCAAGCATCTTTCCATATTCCATGTGAATTCACCGGATTCAGGTATATCCCATCCGTGATTTAAAGATATCCCCGCAAATTCACGAAGAAGAATCATTTCCCCTGATAATCGCTGGAAAAAGAAGACAGCCCGGTTATACCAGGGGGAGGGAAGACCTTCCATCACGCGGAGGCGTGAAAAAGATTTTCCTGGATACGGTCTCTAGTGCCGGAAATGCCGTATCCCGGTGAAGACCATCGCGACATTGAGGCGGTTCGCCGCTTCTATGACCTCGCGGTCGCGGATCGATCCGCCCGGCTGGACGAGGGCAGTTGCGCCTGCCGCCGCTGCAACCTCGAGGGTGTCGGGAAACGGGAGGAATGCGTCAGAGGCCACGCCTGTCCCCGTGAGCGGGTACCTCGCCTTTTCTATCGCGAACCTCGCCGCATCGACACGCGAGGTCTGGCCGCCGCCGATCCCGATCGTCTTCTCGCAGTCCGCAAAGACAATCGCATTGCTCTTCGTCCACGTGCAGACCTTCCATGCAAGCTCGAGCGAACGCATCTCGGCAGATGTCGGATCCCGGTCGGTTATTACCTCCCAGCGTTCGGTGACGAGCGGGGTCCGCTGGACGAGGACCCCTCCGTCGATTGCCCTCATCTCGTCCCCCCGGTCAGGATCCGGGAGGAGCACCACACGCATGTTCTCTTTTTCCCGCATCACGTCCCTCGCACCGTCAGAAAAGGACGGTGCAGCGACCACCTCGACAAACGTCCCGTTGATCTCCCTGGCGAGCGCTTCGTCCACCTCCCTGTTGAGGGCGACGATCGAGCCATACGCGGAGATGGGATCGGCATCGCGTGCTGAGACATACGCACTTTTCAGGTCCTTTCCCGTCGCGACGCCGCACGGGTTGTTATGTTTCACGATAACTGCAGCGGGAGGTTCAAATTCGCGGAGAAGACCGGTGGCCGAGTCCAGGTCGAGATAGTTGTTGTACGACATCTCCTTTCCCTGCAGTGGTACCTGCCCGGCGATACCGGTCTCCCCGTAGACGGCTCCCTTCTGGTGGGGGTTCTCGCCGTACCGGAGGACCCGGCCGTTCCTGAACTGCCTGGTAAGAATACGCGGGAACTCCCCTCCGACTCCAGACAGGTAATTACTGATCGCCGCGTCGTAGGCAGCGGTCCTCGCAAAAGCCTTCCGTGCCAGCCCGAATCGTTCTTCACGAGTGAACCCTCCCTTCAGGAGTGCCGTTCCGACGAGGGGATAATCGCCAGGATCAACGATGACCGTCACGTCACGGTAATTCTTGGCTGCCGCCCGTATCATTGCCGGGCCGCCCACGTCGATGTACTCGATAAGTTCTTCGAGCGGCTTACCCGTCGTCGCCATCGACTCGAACGGGTAAAGGTTGACGACCAGGAGGTCGATCGGACAGATCCCTGCCTCCGCCATGACCGCGTCGTCGACCCCCCTCCGCCCGAGGAGGCCCCCGTGGACCTTCGGGTGAAGTGTTTTTACCCTCCCCCCCATCATCTCCGGAGCTCCGGTATAGGCGGAGACCTCCTCGAACCTGATACCTGCACCTGCAAGGGCCGACCCGGTCCCTCCCGAACTCAGGATACGGACCCCGCTGCTGGCGAGCATCCCCGCAAGCTCGACGATCCCATGCTTGTCCCAGACTGAGAGGAGCGCACACTTCATAGGTTTCTGGTTGGACACCGAGGGATATGAGGCTGCTGTTGCCAGGAAGATCCTACATCCGGGGTCCGCCGCTATCCGCGAACACGGACTCCCGGACCAGAGATTACGGGTGCCGGAAACGGATTGGGAAAATAACCGGGATACGGGCGAAAGAATACGTCATTTGATGAAACAGTCACAGAACAGTCCCTGATATCATGCAAGCTTTTATATAGAACCACAATGCTATAGATATTAGATCGCGATATGGCTGGACCCGAAGAAGTCGATGAAAATACGAGTGATTCAGGAAAGGAAGTGAATTCATGCCGAAATGAGTCGGATATCCAGGATCGCTTCGACGGGCTTGCCAGGGAGCACGGCCAGCTCAACGATCGGTTCCTCCGACTCGCGGCAGATTTCGAGAATTACCGGAGACAGGTTGCAAAAGAGCGGGAGAACATCATCCTGTTCGCAGAGGCGCAACTCATCGGGGAGTTCCTGACGATTGCGGACGATGTGGACAGGGCGGTCGCAGCGGTACGCGACGACCGGACCAAGGAGGGGATCCTGCTTATCCAGCGCAACATCGGGGCGTTGCTTGCAAGGCACGGGGTCGAAAAGATCGCAACTCCCGGAAAGAAGTTCGACCCCGCCCTTCATGAAGCGCTCTGCAATGAAGCGAGCGCCCTCGACGAAGGGACGATCCTCGAAGAGTACGAAACCGGGTACACCATGAAAAAGATGCTGCTCCGGCCCGCAAAAGTGAAAATCGCGATGAAACCGCCTGAATAAAGGGGAAGAAACACATGTCAAAAGAGAAAATAATCGGAATTGACCTCGGCACGTCAAACAGCCAGGCCGCCGTGATGCTCGGCGGCAAACCGACCATCATCCCTTCCGCAGAAGGGGCGACCGTTGCGGGGAAGATGTTCCCCTCGGTGGTCGCGTTCACCAAGGACGGGCAACTGCTCGTCGGGGAGCCGGCCCGGCGCCAGACCGTGAGCAACCCGGACGGGACAGTACTTGCCGCGAAAAGAAAGATAGGAACGGATCACGTCTACCGGATCCACGGGAAGACCTATACACCGCAACAGATCTCTGCGTTCCTGCTCCAGAAGATCAAACGGGATGCCGAGGCGTTCCTCGGGGAGGAAGTGAAGAAAGCCGTGATAACTGTCCCGGCATACTTCAACGACAACCAGAGGACGGCTACCAAGGATGCAGGGACGATCGCTGGCCTGGAAGTAGTCAGGCTCGTGAACGAACCGACTGCAGCCTCGATGGCATATGGTCTTGATAAAGGGACGGACCACAAGATCCTCGTCTTCGACCTCGGCGGCGGGACCCTCGATGTGACGATTATGGAGTTCGGGGGAGGCACCTTCTCGGTCCTGTCCACTTCGGGGGACACCCAGCTCGGCGGTACCGACATGGACAAGGCGGTCATCGACTGGATCGTCTCAGAGTTCAAGAAACAGGAAGGACTCGACCTCTCGAAGGACCATATGGCGGTCCAGCGGGTCCGCGAGGCAGCCGAGAAGGCCAAGATCGAGCTCTCGACCGTCCTCGAGACTGATATCAACCTCCCGTACATCACGATGGACCAGTCCGGACCCAAGCACCTCGTCCTCAAGCTCTCGCGTGCGAAGCTGGAACAGTTGATCGAGCCGATCATCAGCAGGTGTATCCACCCGTTCGAGCAGGCCCTCGGCGATGCCAAGCTCACGAAGGACGACATCGACAAGGTCATCCTCGTGGGCGGCCCGACCAGGATGCCGATCGTCCAGAAATTTATCGAGGACCACGTGGGCAAGAAGATGGAACGCGGGGTCGACCCGATGGAGTGCGTCGCGATGGGTGCGGCGATCCAGGGTGCGATCCTCGCCGGCGAGATCACGGACCTCGTCCTCCTCGACGTGACGCCTCTCACCCTCGGCATCGAGACCCTCGGGCGGGTGATGACACCCCTGATCGAACGCAACACCACGATCCCGACAAGAAAGAGCCAGATATTTACCACGGCAGCGGACAGCCAGACCGCGGTCACCATCCATATCCTCCAGGGGGAGCGTTCGATGGCCGAGGACAACATCAGTCTCGGGCAGTTCAACCTCGTGGGTATCCCGCCCGCCCCGCGGGGGATCCCGCAGATCGAGGTCACCTTCGATATCGACGCGTCCGGGATAATCAATGTCTCGGCAAAGGACCTTGCGACAGGAAAAGAGCAGAAGATGACCATCACCGCCTCGAAGAAGCTCTCCGACGACGAAGTCCAGAAGATGATCAACCAGGCAAAACAGTTCGAGGCAGACGACGTGAAGCGGCGGGACGAGGTGAAGACCAGGAACGATGCCGACACCCTCGTCTACACCGCCGAGAAGACGATCGCAGATATAGGGGAGAAACTCACCCCTGACCTGAAGGGGAAGCTCGAGACTGCCGTCAAGGCTGCCAGGGACGCTCTCCAGGCAGGGGATTCGGAGACGATCAAGAAGGCAACGGCCGACCTCCAGAAAGTCCTCGAAGAGGCGGGGACTGCGGTGTACCAGCAGGCACAGGCGGATGCGGCTGCAGCTGCCGGGAGCCAGCAGGCTACAGGGGGAGAGCCCGGCGGGAAATCCGGGGAGAAGGATGAAAACGTCGTAGATGCAGATTATAAAGTAAAAGATGAGTGAGCGGATGGGAGCGGGGGACTACTATGAGATCCTCGGGGTGCCGAGAGGCGCCGACGAGAAGGAGATCAAAAAAGCGTACCGCTCCCTCGCAAGGAAATATCATCCTGATGTCTCCAAGGAGCCGGGAGCCGACGAAAAGTTCAAATCGATAAACGAGGCCTACGGAGTTCTCTCGGACCCTGAAAAGAAGGCACAGTACGACCAGGTCGGACACGAGGCATACACGAGCGCCTCGAGAGGTTCCTACACGGGCGGGGGAGGGTTTTCCGGAGGTGGTTACTCTTCCGATTTCTCCGGTTTCGGGGATATTTTCGACTTTTTCGGCGGGGCATTCGGGGGTGGTTTCTCCCACCGCACCAGGGGCCCTGCGGCCGGGAACGACACCCTCATGAGGATCCTGATCTCGCTCGAGGAAGCGGCGGCAGGGACCGAGAAGGAGATCGAGGTGCACCACACCGAACCCTGCAGCGTCTGCAGCGGTACCGGGAGCGAGACGAAGCGGCTGAAGAGCTGCCCGAAATGCAACGGCACAGGCCAGATCCGCCAGGTCAGCCAGACGGTCTTCGGGCAGTTCGTCCGCATGGGCACCTGCCCGGAATGCACCGGGCGGGGAAAGATACCTGAGAAACGCTGTCCGGCCTGCAAAGGGACAGGCCACACGAGGGTGAAGAGAACCGTCACCGTGCATATCCCGGCAGGGGTCGATACAGGGATGCGCCTCCGGATGGAGGGTTATGGCGAGGCCGGGGAATCAGGGGCACCGAGCGGCGACCTCTTCATCGAGGTCCATGTGCAGTCGCACGACCGGTTTACCCGGCATGGTGACAACCTCGAGACAACCCTGGATATTACTCCGGCCGAAGCGGTCCTCGGCTCGGTACGGGAAGTCCTGACCATCGACAGGAAGTCGGTGGAACTGAAAGTCCCCCCCGGGATTGCCTATAACACCGCACTCAAGATCCCCGGCGAGGGGATCAGGCGGAAGGGGCATCCGGGAGACCTTCTCGTAAGGATCAGGATCGCGACGCCCAAAGGGATCTCGAAGGAAGAGAAGGAATTGTACGAGCGCATCATTGAGATCGAAGGGAAGAAGGGCCAGAAGAAAGGTTTTTTTTCAGGACTGAAAGGGAAACCGAAGTGAGGAGGCCGGACAAAATGGGAACCGGTTCGCTTATGAACCGGATTTTCCGGCCATTATCTCCTCGATTACAGAGATCAGGTCCCGAAGCGTGTAGGGCTTTGGGATGACTGCCGAGAAGCCGAACTTCCGGAATTCTGAAATGATCGGGTCATTTGAATACCCGCTCGAGATAACCGCCCTGACCGCGGGATCAATCTCCAGGAGCCGCGAGATCGCCTCCCGGCCACCCATTCCACCCGGGATTGTAAGGTCCATTATCACCACGTCTATCGGCTCCCCCTCGCGGACAGCCTTCCGGTACGCCTCGACGGCCTCGTCTCCATCCCTGGCGAGCACGACCGAATAACCCTTCAAAACGAGGAGCTTCCCGTACGATTCAAGGATACTCTCTTCATCGTCCATAAGGAGAACCCGCCTCTTTTCACTGCCCGAGTGCTCCAATCCGACTCACCCAACCTGACAATGAGTATTCACGGTCTTCTATATCTTTGTGACCCCGCCGGACAGGTAACCGGGGAAGACCCCGGCGCCCCCGGGAGGATGTTTTTTGGGGCAATCTTCATATCGAAGCGGACAAGAGATTTATATATGAAGCGCGGTGGTCTTGTCGGCCTTTTAATAATCCTTCTCCTCTCCTGCGGTTGTGCGACAATTGCCGGGACGCCCGGAACGATCTCGGTTACCACGACACCGCCCGGAGTTCCGGTGTATCTTGACGGCGTCCTGCAGGGCAATGCCCCGCTGACACTGAATATGGTACCTCCCGGCACCCATACCGTGGAATTCAGGCCAGCTTCGGGCAGCCCCTGGACAACGCAGGTGCTCGTGGCTTCAGGCGGCACATCCTCGGTAGCGTGGAATTCCGAGGTCGCCCCGGCCGCCACGCCGACACCTGCGTACACTCCTTATGCCATCGAGGAGATCGCCCCGAAGGGGTTGTATGTTACGGAACTGACAGGATACCAGGGCGGAGGGAATTACATCACGCAACTCACGTTCAACCTCGGTCTTGCCCAGGCGACTCCGGTCGACATGAACGCCACCGCAATGACCTTTACGACGCAGGCAGGTACGATTTCCCCGTACTGGACGATCACGGATAAGCGCTACTCCAACAGCGATAATAATCTTCTTGAAGCGGGAGAGGTGTTCCTGATCAGTATGAGTACCCCCCACGTGGGTCCTGGTGAGACGTTCACCCTCACGATCACGCCGCCCGGCGGTGAAGCTCTCGTCGTTACAAAGACCGTCCCGTCCTTCATCGGCGTCTATGTGAAGTTCCCCTGACCTCATCCTCCCTTCTTCTGCCTGTCGAGCGACCACCATACACCCTTCTTTATGCGATGAGACTCCTCTTCGAACTCTCCGGCGAGCACCCGACCCTCCCGGTTGCAGAGCTTGCATGTGTCGGCAGGGTGATCGAGCAGGTGCCCCAGGCAGCTGTCGTCGAATGCGACGAACCCTGCCGGACGGGGCGCCTCGCCCTCACGCACCGGGTGATCGAGTTGTACGGGAGCTGCCATGCCGATATGGACTCGTTTCGGAAGCTTCTCATGGATCTCTCGGTCCAGGCCGATGTCCCGTTCGCAGGCCGGGTAAAGAAAGTCGAGGGTTCCTCCATGGATGCACCGGTCCCCGACCTCGAGCGGCTGATCGGCCGCCTGGTCTCCGGCAGGGTCTCACTTACGCGGCCGGAGACGGAGTACCGGGCTCTCTGCTCTGCCGACCGGTGTTTTTTCGGGCGGGTACTCGTCTCGCCCGACAGGCGGTCATTCGACCTCAGGAAACCCGGAGACAGGCCGTTCTTTCACCCCGGCGTGATGATGCCGAGGATGGCACGGGCACTCGTCAATATATCCTGCGTAAACGAAGGAGAGGTCCTCATCGATCCCTTCTCAGGGACCGGGGGTATCCTGATCGAGGCCGCACTGGTCGGGGCCGACCCTGTCGGGATCGATATGGACCCCGTGATGCTCCGCGGTTCGAGGGCGAATGCGCCGGGTGTATCGCTGGTGAGGGCCGATGCCACCAGGATGCCGGTAAAAGACAGGAGTGCCGATGCCGTCGTGACCGATCTCCCCTACGGGCAATCGGTCATGATCAGGGCCAGGAGCATGGACCAGTTGTACTCCGGCTCGATAGAGGAGATCGCCCGTATCCTGAAACCAGGTCGGAAAGCGGTTGTGGTAACCCACCGGGACATCTCGGCCACAGCCGGAGGGATACTCCACATCGCAGGTCTCCACGAGCAGCGTGTCCACAGGAGCCTCACGCGGAGAATCCTGGTGCTCGAACACCGTTAAACTCCCGTTCCGGCACCTTTCCGGGAGGTGGCGGAGGTTATCACGATGCCGGGATCCGGTCAGGAATAACCCGGGTCCGGGCCTGGCGAAGGAGAGGTAAGGCGGGTTTCGTGCAGGCTGCAGTTTTCCCCAGGCGGATCCCCGGGAAGATCGCGGGAACACGACCGACCGGCACGCTGAAAAGATCCGGATGAAAAATAAAAAATCCGGAAGAGAAAAAATTTCCCGACTGGAATGAGCGGCGGTTTTTCACCTGCCACAAAAAAGGGCAGGATTGGAGAAGCCCGGCTTCACTCCTTGATCATGAGGGCCCCGAAAATAACAAGGAAGAGCCCTGCAACAATTCCGATAATCCCGATTATCCCTTTCAGGACGGCAATGACATCAGGGAAGAAGGCATACACACCATACCCCCCGAGACCGAGCAGTACAAGCCCGACCACAAGCGCTCCGATACCCATCTTTTCCATGGTTGCTCCTGGTGATCACCATATGAACTCAAACCATAAAAAATATGGTGCTCCTTTCGATGAAACGGACGGGTTTTCTCCCCATTCCAGGGTATCCCGGACCCGTGTGAGCTGAAATCTCATTCTTCACCGGCGGGGCCTCTCTCCGGCTGACCCGCAACTGCGGGGTCGCAGGTAACCTATATACCCGTCCGTCCCGTACGGCTCCGTGTGCAGTTCGATCTCGTCACCCTCCTGATCCTCGCACTGGCACCAGGATTGTTCTGGCTCTGGTACTTCTACCACCGTGACCGGTATGCCCACGAACCGCTGTACTGGATTATCTGGATCTTCCTCCTCGGGATGACCATCACAGTCCCTGTCGCGATCCTCGAGGACCTCGTCGGTGCGGCACTCCCCGACCCTTACCTTGCCGTGTTTGCAGCCCCGGTCATCGAAGAACTCGCAAAGTTCCTGGTGGTCTGGCGGACGGTTTTCCGGACCCAGGACTTCGACGAGCCGGTTGACGGGATGGTATATGCCACGGCGGCCGGCCTCGGGTTTGCGACTCTCGAGAACGTGGGGTATATCTTCCTCTCGTACGAGTCGTCGTTTCCCGATGCCCTAGGAACAGGGGTCCTACGGGCGCTGCTCTCCGTGCCGGCCCATGCCCTTTTCTCTGCAATCTGGGGGTACGCTCTCGGGATGGCAAGGTTCTCGCCGCCGGATGCGGGACGGAGGCTTATACTCCAGGGCCTTGTCGCTGCGATGGTATTTCACGGGCTCTTCAACCTGCTCCTCCTCGACTACGCGGGGATCGCCGTGCTTGTCCTCTTCCTCATCCCCCTCCTCTGGTGGCTGGTGAACAGGGATTTTTCGCGTGCGCTGGGGAGGTTCCGGTGAGCGCCCAGGTCAGCCTGCCGGGGGCGAAAACTCCCGTTCTTCTGCCGGTTTCCCTTTCCAGGGGTACCTCAGAATATAAATAAGAACGGCAGCCCCGGCGATAAGGAACGGAAGCGTGTACAGGGCGGATTCGAGCGAGAACCGATCCGCAAGGACGCCGGTGAATGCCACGCCTGCTCCTCCTGCTCCGATGGCGACCCCGAGGAGAAGGCCTGATGCAAGGCCGACGTCATGCGGCATCATCTCGTGCGCCATGGCGACGGTCACCGCAAATCCGGACCAGAGCGCAAAACCGAAAAAGAGGAGCGCGATGATCGATACCGGTCCTCCGGATACCATGAAAAGGACGAACGCCGGGAACGACAGCCCGAGACCTGCGAGGACGAACTCCTTCCGTCCGTACCTGTCCGAGAGTACGCCTCCTGCGATCTGGCCGCCGACTCCTGCAAGAAGCATCAGGGTTATCAGGACGTTTGCCTGGACGAGGGAAAAACCCCTGCTGACCAGGAGAGAGGGGAAGAATGCGAGCGCCCCGAATATCGCCCAGGCACGGAGCGTGGACGCACCGAAGAGGGTGAGGACCGGGGTCCTGGGAAACGCAGGGCGGTCCTGTGCCGGTTTCTGCCGCCCCGCCGTGGGCCGGCACTCCTCCGGCACCACGAACCAGAGGAGGAATGCCATGATCCCTGCCGGCAGGAAGAGGAGCGCAAGGCCCGGAAGGCCGGCGTACCAGATGGCAAGGCCGGTGAGGAGCGGTCCGACCGCGTACCCGATATTTCCCCCGACCACGAAGATCGAGGTGACCTTTCCCCGGTTCCCGGGCGAACAGAGCCGGCTCACGGCGGCCAGCGCGTTCGGGTGGAACGTCGCGTGGCCGAGTGCTGCGAGCGAGGCAAACACGAGGAGCATCAGGTAGTCTTCCACGAACCCGAACATCACGATAAAAAATGCAGATATCAGGAGGCTGTAGGATAACGGGAGGGCCCACCCCCGCCGGTCCGAGAGCCAGCCGAATACCGGCTGGGTGAGGGACGAGGAGAGGTTGTAGGTGGTGACCAGGAGTCCGGCGAGGAAGTACGAGTATCCCCTGGTCGCGATGAGCAGGGGAAGGATCGAGGTGATCACCGGCATGTAGATGTCCGTGACCATGTGGCCGGCGGAGAGCCAGAGGACCGGGTTACGCAGCCCCGGAGTCATCCCGCATTCCGCGTTATCCGGAGAATTTCAACCCCGATATCCACGTGCGTCCTGGTATGGAAAGAGAACTGGTGGGGAATTCTGAGCGTTCCCCTTGCCCGCCCTTCGACCGATGCCCTCCCCGCCGTGTACGACCTGACAAAGGGGACGGACCCGGCATTGAAGATCCCGTAGATCACATCCGCGATATTCAGCGCACAATCGATGAACGGACGGTCAGCGTGCTGTTTCTGGGCACCGAACGGCGGGTTCATGACGACCGTGTCCGCGTGTCCTGCCCGCCCGGGGAGAAGGGGATCGCTGATATCGGAGCGAAGGAACCCGATCGCCACCCCCGCGGTTACCGCGTTCTCCCCGGCGATACGGAGGGCATCCTTGTCCGAATCGACCCCGGTCACTTCCCCTGCACCGAGCAGGCCGGCTCCTATTGCGAGGACTCCTGTCCCGCACCCGAGGTCGCATACGCGTCGGTTTTCTATATCCCCCTGCATGAAGGCGTCGAACAACAGCCTGGCCGCCAGAGGTGCCGGTGTCCGGTACTGCTCGCGTGACGGGTCGGGCCTCCCGAACCCCTGCAGGCCTTCGAGGACCATCTCGAGCTGGCGGAGCTTCATGTCATCTCGTCGATCGCATACTCATCGAACGACCGCACTCCGCAGAGGATCTCGAACTCCTGCGGGGAGAGGACCGGGACCGGGAACCTGACCTGGTCGTCGTATGCGAGACGCGGGCACGCGGTATTCACGTAGCAGGAGAACCCGAGGTCGAGCAGCCCTTCCGGGCTCACCTCCCTCATGGCGACGACTGCCGCCCGGTCCGAGAGCGTGGCAAGGCGCTCCGCGAGGTCGTGCCTTGCCTGCCCGGTCTTCGTGGAGAGCAGGATACCGAACGTATCCGCCTCCCTCGCACGTTCTATCAGGGCGAACCTTCGGCGGAGGAAGCGTTCTCCGTCGACCACCGATGCCTCTCCGGTATACGGGTCGACCGCGACCACCCGTTTCCCGGTCGCAAGCTGAACTCCTCTCGGGTGGAAGAGCCCGGTGCCGACAAAAAGGATCTCGTGAGCTGCCACCTGCCGGGCGGCCACGTACGAGCAGCCGAGCACCTGTCCGCAAAACGCCGTCCTCGGTCCGCCTTCAGCCGTGAGAAGGGTGATGCCGTGTCCTTCGAAATAGCCGGTGATCGCAGGTATCATCCCCGAATGCTGGGTGGTGGTCACCAGGCCTACTGTTTTTCCCCCGATAAGGGGGAGTGCTCCAGCCAGTCTTTCAGGGTCGAAATCCATCAGGAATGGCTCGTAGAGCACGTCCTCCCTTGTGGAAAGCGGGGTGTGGCCGAAATGCACGAGGAGGTCCGTCCACCGGAGCATATCGAGTGCGAGGTCGCATGCCCCGTAACAGGGATCCCCGCTGATGATGACGGAGATCCCGGCTTCCCTGAGTGCAGAAGCGATCGCAGGAGCCCGCCGTTTCAGGCCGTCCGGGAACTGGAGGGTAACCGATCGTGCCCCCCTGCCCCTGATCCGTGCCACGAGGTCATCGATATCTGTCAGCGACATCCTTTCACTAGGTAACTATTCCCCTTGACCTTAATACCACCCCGTTCCCTGGAATACCCCCACCCTGCCCCGGCTGCCCGGCCGGGGTGTGATCTCCCTGAACAGATTTTTCA
>JAJRBP010000195.1 GCA_028679405.1 Methanoregulaceae archaeon
TGAGATAATACCACGCGAGGGGTATAGGATCTCCCTTCGATGCAAAAAAAAACGAACAGAACCAGTTCATCATGAACGGGACCATCATGGCGATACAGACCGGGATCCGGAATTGAACTGACCACTAAGTTGGATCAGATCATCTTGGCCAGGATCAAGAATCGGACTCACCACTGAGGATCAGATCATCATGACCGGGACCATCATGGCCGATCCAGACCAGGATCAAGAATCGGACCAGCACAAATCTGGATCAGATCATCATGACCGGGTCGGCCTTCATATACTCCCGGCAGACGGTGGTCGCATACTGGCCCGGTGCGAGAGGAAAGGAGATCCTGACCGTATTCCCGTCTATCACGGCATCCACATTTGCCTGGAGGGCGATCGGGCGGTGTGCCCCCGCGTACGTGGCGCGGACGAACGAGGATGCCGACCTGAACGATTCAGCGGTGATGCCCCGTTCGGAGAGCACCGCGTGCATGGCGGCCTCGTCCGGGCCGGACGCTTCTTTCCAGTCCGAGCCAGGCATATGGAGAGCGATCCGGCACCTCCCCCGACCCGTGTGGAGCCTGGCGGCCTGGATGTTCCTGGGATCGACGATCTCTTCCCTTCCGTCGGCAAAGACAAGCCGGTCGCCGGGTGCCGGTTCGGAGAGGAGGAGCCCCCGTTCGAGCCTGCTGCTGACCGCGTGGTTGAAGAGGAAGGACTGGAACGCGGACACGAACATCGAGAGGAGGCGCGGGGGGAGGGACTGCAACGCACCCGCATAGTCTCCTGGATTTGTGTGGAGGTGGTGGATGAGTGCCCGCTCGTACCTGAGCGGGACCGGGAACGCGTGAAGGGCGACCCCCGTGTCCCTGGTCTCCGAAAAGGCTTCCCTTGCGGCCCGCACGTCAGGAGTTTCGCCCTGATATGCCCTCCCCGTGTATACCATCACCGCCTCCTCGTACTCGCCTCGCAGGATATGCTCCCCGACAAGGTGGGTGATCGGGCGAATCACCCCGAAACGCTGGATCCCGAAATAGTTGGGGAGGCCTTCGGCTGCAGCCGCTGTCACGGTCGCGACCTGTCCCGCCAGGTCCGGTCCGGACACCTCACGGATCACGATAGTGAAACGGTTCTGCCGGAGTGAACCGAGCGAGAGGGGCTTTTCCGCCCGGCCGATCACCTCGAGCGAGATATCTTTCATATCGATCGCGGCGACCTGCTCCCCGGTCACCTCATAGAGCGAGATCAGCTGGCTGGTGACCGCATGCTTGTCCTTGGTCCCGCTCCAGCTTATCCGCCGGTGGCTGATCCCGAACCTCTTCGCGAGCTCCTTCACCGCCCGCTGGAGTTCCCAGTCCTTCTTGGTGAGCCTGCAGACGAGGTACGGCCCGGTCCCCCCGATATCGCACGGTACCTCATCGACCACGAAATCTTCTGCAGTGGTGCGAAGCCTTCCACCGATTCCCGCGGTATCGGTCGTATAACAACGCATCCCGAGCTCCTGCTCGACAGGATACGGGCTCTTCCTCATCGTGCCCCCGGTCCTGGTGCAGTATTTACGGAGCCGGTGCTGAGATGCAGCCAGCATGCCGGAGAAGGGGAATTCGGACATCCAGGGGAGCCAAGCCGGAAATGCAGCATACATGCTGGAGAAAGGGGATTCTGACCATCAGGGGAATTGTGTCGGGACTGCAGGAACATGGAGAAGGTGTCTTTGGCGGGCATGCGTTCTGATATCAGCGGTATAACACCCGGTACTCGGTAACCAGGTTCGACCCGCACATGTAGTGCCGGGCCAGTTCGAGCCGGATCATCTCGTCCTCGGTCTCGATATGCATCCCTCCGACAAGCGAGGGGGTATCTGCCCCGCCGACGATGAACGGAAGGTGTATCAGTCGGATCTCGTCGACGAGCCGGTAATGGAGCATGTGCCAGTTCAGGGTGGGCCCTCCCTCGATCATCAGCTTCCGGACACCGAACTTCTCGTACAGTGTCTTCATGAGGAGCGGGAGGTCCACGCGGTCGCGGCCGGTAACGACGACCTGCACCCCCTTCTTCCTGATCGCTTCCACCCGGTCGGCGGGGGCGGCCTCGGAGACGGCGATCACCGTGGGTGCATCCGGACCGAGCACGTTCGAATCGAGAGGGATATCCGCGTTGCTGTTCGGTATCACACGAAGCGGGCTCTTGCCCTGCACATAGCGGACCGTGAGGAAGGAGTTGTCGATCTTGATCGTGTTCGACCCGACCATGATCGCATCAAGCTCGGCTCTCGTCTTATGCAGAAGGAGCTCGGTCTCGTGAGCCATGTACTTCATCAGGATCTTCGAGGATGCACCCCGCTTAAGCGTCAGCTTCCCGTCGACGGTGATCTCCGACATCATCAGCACGTGGGGCCTGGGCATCGCTTCTGCCATGGTTATCTCGTTACCTAATAAACCCCGAACCTATTAAGAGGTTCTCATGGAGAATCCGCCCCCGGCTGCTCGTGGATCAGGGAAACGACGGGCCGGAACAGGTTATCCGGTATTCCGGTCCGCCCCTCATGATGAAAGATCCTCTCACCTATTATGAGCTCCCGCACCAAACAACTCAGGCATGAACATTACTGCCCTCCGGCCGAGGGTGATCACGTACCTCGAGCCCGTGGCAGTCCTCTTCTGCAAAGCAGGGATAACACCGAACCAGATATCGCTTCTCTCCCTTGTCGCAGGCATCGGGACCGCATACCTCTACTACAGGCAGGACTTCCTCGCAGGAAGCCTCCTCCTCCTTCTCTCTGCAGGCCTCGACCTCATCGACGGGACGGTCGCAAGGAAGACGAATAAAAAGACGGATTTCGGGGCGGTCTTCGACTGGATCGTCGACAAGTACGTGGACGCCCTCGTCCTCCTCGGTATCGGGTTCTCCGGGGTCGCGATCGTCTCCTCGATATCCCCGCTCCCACCGATCGCGGACTTCGGGGTCGTCGGCCTCGCGATCACCGGCTCGCTGATGAACACCTTCATCAAGCCCGTGGTCTATGCCGAGATCGGTTACTCTGAGAGAAAGGACGGGAAGATCGACGACCCGCTCGAAGGGGTGGGGTTCTTCGGCCGGCCCGAGACCCTCCTCGTGCTGGTCATCGGGGGGATTACGGGGTATATCTGGATAGCCGTGATCCTGATAGCCCTCTGCACTAACCTT
>JAJRBP010000211.1 GCA_028679405.1 Methanoregulaceae archaeon
GAATGGGAAATCAGGATTGAGAGTCACAAGGGTCCTGCATATCGGCGACATGCAGAACGGCTTCATGCGGGAGGACGGGAACCTGTACGTAAAGGGCGCCATGGACCTGATCGGTCCGGCGGACCGGTTCCTGCGAAAGACCGCCGGCGCCTTCGACCACACCTTCATCGTCATGGACACGCACTTTACCGAGGAGTACGTCGGGAGCAGTGAGGCAGAGCAGTTCCCCCTCCATTGCGAGTTCGGCACCGGGGACTGGGAGCTCTCTGTCGATACCAGCGACCTTCCCTGCCGGCAGTTCATCATGAAGAACCGGTTCGACATGTGGAGCAGGGCCGGAGACAGCACACCGGAGTTCCGCGACCCGGAAAGGCGTGCTGCCTATGAAAACCTCTTCCACTTCGTGGACGACCCTCTCATGCCGACGCGGAGGATGGCCCGCGAGGAGTTCGTCCAAGCCATCGGCCAGGACGGCGATCCGGCCCGCATCGAGGTGACGATGATAGGGGTTGCCGCCGACTACTGCATCCGCTTCGCGATGGAGGGGTGGCTCGCGAGGGGTGCACGGGTGACCGTCCTGACCGACCTCACGCGGGGGATAGGGAAGGAGGCCCCCGAGGTACTTTCCGAGGAGAGGTACAGGCCTTACCTGGACGGGCGGCTGCGGGCGGTCGACAGCACGGAATTCCTCCGGGAGGAATAATTCCCTGGGCTCGATTCAATTTTCGAGGGGAATCACCGGTCTCTAAACGTTTATAAAGCTGCAGCGGTCATTCACCGTTATGAGCGAGAACAAGAAGGTTGCCGGGTCTCCGGGCAGTTCCTCCGTTGCCGCCGAGATCCAGTCCAGGATGGAGGAGATCATCGCCGCAGCCCAGAATGCCGACGTCGAGGGTACGTTCTCTTACCTGACGCGCGATCCCGGGGCGCTCTTCTTCCAGGGCAACCAGCAACTCAACCGCGATTCTCTCATTGCCCTCTTCCGCGAGAATTACAGGGACATGAAGTCGCAGAAGATACAGGTCGTGCATTCCGAGGTCCTTCAAACCGGCCCGGAATCGGGAGTGTGGATCGCGTACGGGGAAGGGATGCTCGAGATGAAGACCGGTGGGCCGAAGCCGTATACTTTTACCGAGACATGGGTATGGCAGAAGGTCAGGGGGAAGTGGACCGTAACACATTATCACGAGTCGGCGTAAACGGTCAGGAAAACAATTATTTTATGTGTCATCCTCCGGTACGGCAGGGGAGAGGCGATCTTATCATTCTTTCCCATCTGGCCCGGATGCATGCTACTGCAGATCCCGGCACCGGGAGCACCCGACCTCTTGAAACCGGAACCCGCCCGTTTTCTTCGGCCTGGAATCTGAAGCGCGACCGGATAGGCCTGGATGTGGGCGATGCTGGTGTCAGGACAGGTCGTCGGGACCAATTGCCGTTTATCGGAGGCTTTCATTCTTCCCAGTCTAAACCGGTTTTCCTTCTGCCGGAGTCATTCCCCGGGGGGTTTAGGAGGCAGCTTCTCGAGCTTGTCCAAGAGCGTTTTCGCATCGGTCCCGAGGTTTTTCCTGGTGTCCATCTGGATGACCCGATCGCAGGACGCGATAGCCAGACGGATCAGATAATCGGCCTTAACTTTCTGAGATTCCACAGAATCCGGCTTTGCCCGCCCGCTTTCATTCCCGACTGATTCAGGATCTTTTTTTATCTCGGTGACAGGCTCGCGGGCCATTGCCTCGTAGACATACGCGAGGTGGAGGTAGAAGTCGGGATCGGCCATGAGATCGATGGCCAACTGGATCTCCTTCCGTGCATTCTCAAGGTTCCCGGGAACCTTCGTCTTGAAGGCGAGCCACCCCCTGCGGTCGTGGCAGTATGCCTCCAGTTGCGAAACCTTGTCCGAAAGGAAGGTCCGGATTTTTTCCATTTCATCTTCCTTTTCAATAACTTTCAACGGATCTGATACGACTGCCGCATCGCCTCCTTCCGGACTGCCCTTCTCATTCCCCATGGCTTCGAGTTTTGCAGAAACTCCGTCCCTTATCTTCGCCAGTTGGCTTTCGGCTTCAGCGATGAGGTTTCCGGCCTTGTCGAAGCCTGCATCACGTTCCGTGTACATATATGCGAGCCCGAGGAGCGCCTGGACATAGAAGACTCCCATGTAAGTAGGGGTTCTCAGCCATGCAGGGACGGTAGGTCGCATCAGATCCCCGATGGAGGGAACCCTTTCGCCGTTGCTTCCCGTAAATCGTTCAATGACAAGTTTGTAGTCCCTTTCACTCCTGTTGAAATCGCGTTTGTGCAGGGATGCCTCCGCACTCCCGAGGAGACATTCCAGTTCGTCGTCATCGCTGGTGACATTGAAACGAGCAAGGTCATAATTGGTGACTGCTTTCCCGTAATCGGAGAGCCTGTACCAGCAGATTCCAAGGTAGTACCAGGAAAGGAAGCCGTACATCGAATCATCGCTTTTCCTGGCATTCCGGATCTTTCCTGCCTCGCAATTGTCCTCGAAATACCGGATTGCCTGCATCAGGTGATTGTCGCGCTCTTCCCGCGTCTCGCAGTAGTCCCCGAGGGCCAGGTAGCAGTACCCGGCACAGGTGATAGCATACGGGTCGAATGGATCTATGAGAAGCGCCGATTCGAAAGCCGACAATGCCCGGGTATATTCTCCTCCCCCTAGGAGACCCGTCCCCAAGGATCTGAGTTCGTTGAACCCGATAGGATTGGCATGGGCCTCGGTCGTCGCGATGCCGATTGCATTTCTGAACCATCCCTGGTCCGCAAGGGAATCTACGTATTTTAAATCAATTTTCTTCTCCTTTACCTCACGCGGATACACATCTTTCAGTCCGCAATACGCCACCCGGAGGAGGTCGGTCTTTCGTTCTTTATAATAGTCATGATACTGATCGGCGATCTTCGCCAGCTGATAGTACAAAATACCGCGCGCCCATGTGGCAGCAACGTGATATTCCACGGGAAGCTTCCCGATCAGCGTCAGAGCTCTCTTATAACAGTCGATCTTTATTCCCGGTACTGCAGTATCTGCGAGGTGATATAACTGACAGACCGCTTCCCACAGGTCAGGAGGATCTTCCTGATTGAGGAGTTCGTGTAGCAGCTTCTGGGAGTGGTCATCCCAAGGGGACCGGCCTTCGCCTGCGTAGTAGTCCGGGATGAACTGAAGAATCCTCAGGAGGTCCCTGCACGTACCTTCGGCCGGGAGAATATCTCGCATCTCCTTCTTCCACTGTGGTGCCAGCCCTCCCATCCACCCCGGGTACTGGAGGATCTTGCCGAGTGCGAAGTCGCGTTTCACAAACTGATTCGCCTGCTGGGCAGCGAGGGCGAGGAGGAGCCAGTGATGCAGGTTGACCGGATCCGTCTGTGTCGCCGCCTCGAAGAATCTGCCCGCTTCCTCGAAATCGCCCTCATAGTAGCTGACGATACCCCGACTCTTCAGTAACGTGGCATTGGTCTTGTCAATGAAAATTCCTTCGTCGAGGAGCCACGCGACAGGCCACAACCGGGTATTCGGGGGCAGGCGGATTTTATTCCCCAAGGCCATGCATTCACCCGTGCAGATGGCATCGGCGAGGAAGGTTCGTGACAGGTCCCAGAGCGCGGTGGTGGTCACCTTCCTGAGATTCTCGTCCGTAACACCGGGAGGGTCGAGACGCCCGATCTCGCGCGAGCAGAGCTGATGCCAGGCCCTGCGGGCCGCAATCCGGTGGTGCTTTTCGGCCGTGTGCATGAACGTCCCGCTGTTCCCCGAGGGATCGGGAGAACCGGGATTCGCTCGCCTGCTGAGGGAGAGGGCCCGGTAGCAGACCCCGAGGAGGATGTGCAGGTGTGGGTTGTCCGGGTTCAGCCTGACCGCCTGCTCGCAGGGATGGATCACGTCGCGAAGCTTCGTCTCGTCAAGTCCCGCCTGTTCGCGGAGCCCGATATACCATCCCGCGGACCTCGGCTTCTGACGGGTTTGTTCCGCCTCTTCTGAATCGGGGCTGGCGTAACCGGTCGCGGGCTCCAGCCGTTTGAACCGGTTGAGCGCGAGCGCATAGTATGAATTCCATCTCCCGGGGTTCATCTCGACGGCTTTGAAGAATGCCTGTTCCGCTGCGTCCAGGTCGTCGAGCTCGGTATACACCACCCCCAGGTTGTACCAGGCATGCTCGAAGGTGTTGTCCTCCGCGGCCGCCTCGAGGAACCTTCGCTCCGCATTCTTGAGGTTCCTGATCTGGTACTTACGCGAGAGGAGGCAGCTCCGGTACTCGCGAAGCCCCTCGGCAAAGGCGTACCTGGCCCGCCAGCTGTTCGTGCCGGGCGAGAGGTCGGTGAAGATCCGGCATGCCAGCTCCTTCACCATCTCGTCCAGGTTTGAGATGGTGTTCTTGTCATCAATGACAAGCCCGACCGGTCCTGAACGGGCCGTTACCGCCAGTCGTTCCACACCGGTATCTTCGGCGACCTCGTTCTCGCCGGCCCCGATCCTTCCCTCGACCCTCCAGCTTGTTGAAGGATTCCCTGTGATGAAGGCGTTCAGCGTGACCAGGCTGCCGTCCTTGTGGTAGCTCCCGGTGATTTGCGGCCCTGAGAAGATCTTCGAGAATACTGCGGCAATGACTCCCGCAGGAACCTTGATCGGCCCAAGGCTCACCGTGTAATCGGCGCTGATGACCTTGTCGAGCTCGACCCCGACCGCGCCCGCCTGAATGGTATAGTCGAGAGAGCCGCTCCCACCGCCTTCAGACGGGATTGCTCTCCGGTCATCGACCTCCGAGTAGAGCTGGCGGAGACGGTTGAGTTCCACGGTGAGCATCGTGTTTGTCCCACCCGCAACCTTCCCGATCGGAGATGCGGAGTCGGGTCCGGTATTGTCCGTGAATGCGTTTATCACCACCTGCTTTTTGGAACGTGCCCCGGCGTAAAAGACATACCCGATCACGAAGATGGCCAAGATCCAGGTGACCGAGTAATCGTCCAGCCGGTCAGTCAGGAAGTGCGCGGTCGAGTTCACCACTCCCCACGCCTGGTTGATCGACGATGCCGGGGA